>CAZLDQ010000111.1:0-19266 GCA_964558295.1 uncultured Planctomycetaceae bacterium
CCCACCTTCGCCGAGCCGCCTAAACTCGCCACGAACCTTCAGCCGCACCCCCTGATGCCAAGTTGCTTGCCAGGTCTTTCCACGAGTGCTAAGATGCGGTTGCTACTCCCTTGAGATCTGGAACTCTCGTCGCTTTGGCTTTTCCCGTGTCTTGTGAAGGTTTGGGGCCGACATCAGGTGAAGGGAGGGGCCGTGTGATCTCCTTCTCCTACGTTCAAGGCCCTCGACAGACAGAAGAGGTATTGCTGGCTATCTGGTGGTAGCGGCATTCCTTGGTTATTCGTCTTATCTGGCCGTTTTTCTGCAACGGAAAATGGGAGGGCTTGTTTCGATGAGAAACAATCGTAAATGGTTGCGCGGGTTCACGCTCGTTGAACTGTTGGTTGTCATTGCGATCATCGGGATCTTGATCGCCCTGCTATTGCCCGCTGTCCAAGCGGCACGTGAAGCCGCCCGGCGCGCACAATGCGGCAACAATCTTAAGCAGATCGGCTTGTCGCTGCACAACTACCATAGTTCCCACAACACATTTCCCCCCGCCCTGCTGAACTCTGGGCGCTGCAACGGCACCACGTACTATCCGGAGGGCGTGCTGAACACAACTGGCTGGGCCATGCTCTTGCCGTTCATGGAGCAAACCTCCTTGCACGCCAAGTACAACTTCAACGCCTGCTCCAGCGTTTCCAATCCCAATGGTGCTGTTTCCGTACAGGGCGACGATACGATCAACACGGAGGTCACCGGCACCCGGCTGAGTGTGCTTGAGTGTCCGTCTGATCCCGGAGCCGGCGAGTTGTCGACAAGTGGGGCCGGTAACTCGGCGGACTACTACAGCCGCCGCAACGCCCGACGGACGAACTACCTGTTCGCCACCGGCGTTTTCACCGATTATGACACCCCCTGGCATACGAAAGGGAGCGACATTCGGCAGGGTATGTTTGGCAACAATGGGGCGGCCAGTTTCCGTCACCTGGTCGACGGCACTAGCAATTCCATCGCGATCGGCGAGGCGGCCGGCGGACGTTTCAAGACATCGACCCACTTCGGCCCGTGGGGACTCAACGGCACGCATACCTGCTGCCATGGGCGCGTCCTCTCCAACTCGACCACGGTGATCGATGGCCAGTTCACAACCGACAATGCCCGGGACTTCAACATCAACGGGCACTACCAAAACGACTCCCTGGGGCGAACCTATGCCTGGGTTTTCAACAGCGTCCATCCGGGCGGAGCTCAGTTCCTGTTTGGCGACGGGGCGACCAAATTCCTTGGCGAGACGATCGACTACGCCCTCTTCCTGCGGTTGAACTACATCCACGACGGCGGTGCGGTTCAGGTGCCCTAAGAACGCATCGCCCCACAGGGGAAAGGAGCCTACGCATGATATCCTCGCGATTATTGCGTTTGGCTGGCCTGACGATCGCCCTTGCTCTTGTCAGCGCTTGCGGCCAGTCACGCGGTCCTAAGACGGTGGAAGTGGCCGGTACCGTCTATCTCGACGGTAAACCGGCGGGAGGAATCAAAGTTCATTTCTCCACGGAGGAGTTTGCCAGCCTCGGCACGACGGCGGTCGACGGCACGTATCGGTTGGCCGACGGAGCTATTCCCGGTGAGAACAAGGTTTACTTCCGGAAGTACGTCGATCCGCGCTTTACCGGCGACCTCGAATCGGGCATGGATGCGGGCCAACAAGAGGCCATGATGTCGGCCACGCGGCAAGAGCAGCGGCGCTTGCAGAAGTCGTTGGAAAGGGAACTCCCGCCACAGTACAGCGACCCGCTGACCACCAAAGTCACCTTCCATGTTCCGAAGGAAGGGACCCAAAAGGCTGATTTCCACCTGACGAGCAAGTAGCGACTTTGCTTGCCCGCCTGGCCGAACGCCGTGGCAGCGAGTCCGCGGAGAGATTGTGACAAACGAAACCGATCAACCGGTTCAGCCACGGCAGTTGTGCCGCATTCTTTGGTGTTTTACCCGAACCGATAATACACGCAGATTTCGATCACCGCGATCAGAATGGCCCAGAACCGGGCGTTCTTCCACCAGGGAAGCGGCTGGTTGCCTTGGCCGATCAACCGGGCGGGCATCACCAAGGCCCAGACGAGGACCGCGCCGAACACCGCGATGATTGCCAGTTTCCCGGCCCACGGCCCGCCGGCGGTGTCGGCTAGAAGAGGTACGCAAACGAAGTGCATCGGCAGATTCAGGAGAGTCATTTCGCTGCCTCCTCCTCGATGGGAAGCCAGCAAACCAGCCCACGGAGTCGGTCGTCGTCATAGGGTTGGGTCACGAGGCTGACAAGAATCGTCCCGACCATGGCGGCGACAAAGGACCACCAAGCGACCCAGAGAAACGAGACGGCGTATTCCCGGCCGAACACGAACCGCTGGGCATGCATCAGTGCGGCCGTGCCGACGCCGAGGACCATCCCGGCGAACCCGCCTGCGGCGGTGGCCCGCCGGCTAAGCATGCCCAATAGCAGCAGGGCCAAGAGAGGACCTTGGAAAAGGGTCATGAACGTCTGAAAAGCTTCAAATACCGACCCAAAGTAGGGACGGATGAAATAGCTGCCCAGCGCGCCGAACGTCAGGAGCACGACCACCAGCCAACGCCCTACGCGCAGGCAGTGTTCGTCGGTGGCATGGGGGCGAATCGGCCGGTAGAGGTCGGTCACGAGCATCGTGCTGGCTGAGTTGACATATGAGTCGAGGTTAGACAACACGCCCGCCAAAAACGCGCCCAGCACGATCCCCAAAACACCCGGCCCCAAGAGTCGTACTAGTAGCTTGGGTAGCACTTGGCTACCAGCATCCCAGGTGGCGTCCGGCCGGCCAAGCTCCTCGTGGAACAAGGCGATGGCGATCAGCCCGGGCAGAACCAAGAGCACGGGGAAGACCAACTTGATCAGGGCACAGAAGAGGTACGATGCCCGGGCTTGGTTTTGGCTTTTGGCCCCGAGAGTTCGCTGCACGATCGCTTGGTTGCCGATCCAGTAGGCCGGCCCGAGGACGAACCCCAGGCCCAGCAGCACGGCCGGCCAGGGGTATTCGGGATGATCGGCGGGTAGGACCATATGGAGGTGATGCTCCGTCCAATCGAGCGCGGCGATTTTTTCTTTGAGTCCGCTGAATCCGCCGACTTCAATGAGCCCGGAGATGCAAATCAGGGCCGCGCCGGCAATGAGCACGATGCACGACATCGCATCGGTAATCACAACGGCTTTCAATCCGCCGCTGGTCGTGTAGAGGGCCACGAGGACGCCCGTCACCCCGACAGAAAGCCAGAAGTCCCAGCCGAGGAGTCCTTCGAACATGGCCGCGGCGCTGACGAAGATCGTTCCTACCGTTCCGGTCATGAAAAAAGCCCAGAGGAAAGCGAACGCCGTGCGGACTTTGGGACTGTAGCGGCGTCCGAGATACTCGGGAATCGTGTAGACACCGGCCATCCAGAAGAACGGCATGAACAGGAAGGCGGCCACCAGCACGGGAAAAGCACAGCCGAGGAAGTCGAAGTTCATCATCACCAAGCCGTAGCGGTAGCCGTCGGTGGCCAAGCCGACCATGTCTTTCGCGCCGATGTCGGAGACGACCAGCGACATGCCCACGGCCCACCAGGGCAACGAGCGTCCGGCGAGGAAGTAGTCGTTGCTCGACCGGATGCCCCGGCTATACCAGAGCCCGAGCCCGGTGACGCTCACCAGGTAGAGCACCACCAACGTCATGTCCAACGGCGTGAGCGCGATGTTCATGGCGATTCCCTAGGACTTCTGATTGCACCCTGCGACCGGACCGACATGGTGACTGGCTCCGCAATGGCTTACACGAATGGAGCCTCGATTATGATCGATCGCTGCCGGCCGGGCAAGGTACTCTGCCCCGGTCAAGGTGAAAGGATTCGCCACGATCTGGGCTGGGCCCGGCGGCCGGCCGCCAAGCCGACCGCCAGGCCATCGAGTTGGGCGACGAGCCAAGCGACGCCTGCAAGTCTGCCAGAAGTGTCGGCAAGTACTCTCACTAGGGGAGGGAGACGGCTTCACCGCCGTCGCGGGTGCCTAGGCCGTGGTAGACTTGCAGATCGATCGTGTCGGATATGAATCGGACGGAGGCGTCGGCCACGCCATGGTTGGCGCCGCCCGGATGCCGACTGCGGGCGGGATAGACCCCTTGCGCGGCGCCATAACTGGTCGACAACGAACAGGCCGGATATTTCCAGTTTGGGGGAGCCAGGGTATTGAATGCGGTGTAGTAGAAGATGCCGAGCGTCCACCGATAGCCGGCCATTGACGTCTGGGAGCTGGTCGATTGGGCACACTGCGAACCATAGCTGTCGAGGGTGGCCTGGGCAATCACTCCCTGTTGGGTCGACACATGCGTGCCACCAGGCCAGGTTGCATTGGTGATGACATCCGATTCGCGGGTATACGTGGTATCGGCATTATCGCCGTGGAGGAACTCGCCAAGCATGATCGTGTTGGAAGTGCCGTCGGTAATTGCCGCCATCGAGGTCTCCTGGGTGGCCCGGAAGACTCCGTTTTGCTGGCTGGCCGTGACACGCCAGCCAAGGTTCGAACCGGCACACACCCCGTAGTTGCAGGTGCCAAGCGCATTGGCAACAGGATAGTCTTTATCGGACGGGCAAAGGAAGCCGCTTATGCGCATGCGAAGTCCAAATGCTTCGGGAGTGTCGGTGGCTGTCGAGGGCTTCTGGTCGGTTGGATAGTAGAAGTCTCCCGAGACGGTCTTGATGCCGTCATACACGGCCTTCTGTTCGATGTAGGGGAGGATTTTTACGAGGGCCGAATACCCACGCAACTGCGGCCAAGTTCCCGTGTATTGAGTTCCCGCTTGGTTGTAACGGGGGAACGTCCGAAAGGAATCGTGATAGTTGTGAAAGGCGAGTCCGAGTTGCTTCAAGTTGTTGGTGCAACTTGCTCGGCGAGCCGCCTCCCGGGCGGCCTGGACGGCGGGCAGGAGCAAGGCGATCAAAATACCGATGATGGCGATGACCACCAGCAACTCGACCAGGGTGAAGCCACGACGCGTTGAGAAAGTCATGTTAACGTCTCCTGAACAGACGGCTTGGCTGACGGCCACCGAGGCCGACAAGGGCTAGACCGAAGACTGCTATGAGGGTCAAAGCTGACGGTTCCGGGACGGCAGCGGTTTTCGGGGTCCAGGTCAGTTGAATATCGCCACCGGTGTTGTTGGCCGTGAACGTGCCACGCCCTGCATACGAGGCGGCGGACGATACATTGGAGAAACAGCCCGTACTTGTGCCGGTGCCCGAGTAATCGATCAACGTCCAGGTGTGTGTGGTGTCCCAAAAAGTGTTGGTGAACTCGACGTCGTCGCCAAACACGAGCGACAAGGTGGCGTCGGGATCGATGGTCAGGTCACCGCCGGTTACGAGGATCTGGTCATAGAGAATTCCCGGCTCATCGGTGGTGTTTGCCGTCAAGTCCCACTGCAACAGGCTGGTTGCCGCGTAAGTCAGGCCGCTTGAAAAGGTCTGAGTACCGGGGGAGTTTCCGGGGGCGTGGGTGCCTTCGATGGTGACAAGACCGCGGTAGGCGCCGGTGCCAGTGAGGAAGGCGCCCGTGCCGATGGTCACGTTTCCGGCCACATCGCCGCTGCCGGTGAGTGTGGCTCCGGCGGCCACGGTGACGCTTCCCGAGCCGGTCTTGTTGCCGTCAATGGCCAGCAGGCCCGCGGAGACGGTGGTGTCGCCGGTGTAGGTGCTGGAGCCGAGGAGCACCAGCGAGCCGTTGCCGCTCTTGGTCAGGCCGTAGTTGCCGGCGACGTCGTTGAGCCTTAAGGAACCGGTGCTCGTTGCCGTATTGTTGACGGCGAAGCGGGCATTGCCGGTGAGGGTGGTTGCGCCGAGGGTCAGCGAGTAGGCTGGGACGTTGTCCATGTTGTTGCCGGCCTTAACGGTCAAGGTGTGCGAGCCGATGGACATGGGGCCGCCGGTTACGCTTTCCGGATTGGATGCGGTGGGGCTAGACGCGCTCACCTGAAGTGTGGCATTTCCGGCGACGGAAAGGTTGCCGCCGACGTTGCACACAGTCTCGTTGGCCTTGCGACGGAAGTCGAGGGTGCCGCCGGCATTGAGGGTGATGTTGAGGGCCGGGGCGTCTGGGGCGGAACTGTTGAGTGTGCCGTTGCCGTTGGCCAGCAGCCGGCCACCCGTGTTGATGGTCACCGGCCCCGTGCCCAAGGCTCCTCGGGTGGTGGCGACAAGGACATCGCTCTTCACCGTCGTTCCGCCCGTATAATAATTAGCCGTATCGAGCCAAATCGCCCCAGCAGCCGTGGTGGCATTCTGAAAGACCACGGCGATTGCGTTCTCTTCCGGAGTGCCGCCGGATTGTCCGAGGGAACCTGAGAAGTGGCTGTTGTAGTTTCCTGCGGCGCTGCTCAGGGTGAGGGTGACCGGGGTCGTCGATGCGCCGTTGACAATCTTGCCGGCGCCGCTCAAGTTGTGGGCGGTGGCGTTGTAGCCGTTCATCTTCAACGTCGCCCCGGAGCTGATGGAAAGAGCGCTGGCGGCGGAAAGGGCGTTGTTGGCGCCAAGCATCAGCGTGCCTGATTCGATGGTGGTCGCGCCGGTGTAGGTGCTCGGAGCGCTCAGTTCCAGGGTTCCGCTTCCCTTCTTGGTGAAGCCGTAGTCACCGCTTACTGCGCCAAGCCGCAAGGTGCCGGTACTGTTGGCGATATTGAAGGTGGACGCTCCCGTGAGCGTGGTGGGGCCGAGAACCAGGGTGGGGACGGCCGTCGAGGAGGAGAAGGTGAGCTCGTAGGAGCCGATCGTCAAGGGACCGGCGTTCACGCCAGGCCCGGTGCCACTCGTTTGGAAAGTGGCATTTCCCACCACCGTGAGGTTCCCGCCCACCTTGTCTATCGCGGAAGGACTGGTGTTCCGGAAGTCGAGCGTGCCGTCCTCGAGGGTTACGTTGAGGGCCGGATTGTCGGCGGCTGAACTGTCGAGGGAACCGGCGCCAATGGCGACAAGCCGACCGCCGCTAGTGATGGTTACCGGTCCCGTGCCCAGGGCACCTTGAGCCTGGGACGCCAGGGAGTTGCCTTTGACCGTCGTTCCGCCTGTGTAGTAGTTCGGGGTCACGAACCACCGCACGGTCAAGTTGGAGCCGACGTTGGGGACCACGACGGCGATTGCATTGTCCGCGTCGCTACCGTTGGATGTTCCGATGGTTCCTCGGTAGTAGCTTACGCTTCCGGAATCAGCGGTCAAGGTGAGGGTCACCGGTGTCGATGCGCCATTGATGATCGTGCTGTTCGCAACAGCCGTGGTGCCATTGATGCCGTAGAGCGTGGCGTTGTGGCCGTTGAGCTTTAGGGTGCTGCTGCTACTGCTGAGCGTCAGGCGGCTGCTGGCGGAGAGGACGTTGTCGGCGCCGAGCGTCAGCGTGCCAGAGGCGATGGTAGTGTCGCCGGTATAATAGGAGTTCGGGCCGGCCAGGACCAGTTCGCCCGCTCCGTTCTTGGTTAGCTTACCGCTGCCGCTGATCGTGCTGCTGACCAAGAGGCGGTTCTTGTCGCCGATCGTCCAGGTCGAGTCGGCTCCGAGGCAGAGACCGTTGACGCTCAGGGAATTTGTGCCGCTTCCGGCGCTATCGACTCCGCCGGTTCCCAGGGTTAAGGTATAAGGGCCGCTGAGCGTCCAGCCGGCGCCGGTGAAGTTTACGCCCAGGAGCGAGCGGCTTGTGGTCAAGGCGGGCTGGGCCGAGGTGCCGACGACGCCGAACGTTGCCGTGTCGGCAGTAATGTTGTTTGCCGGTGCGGAACCGGTCACCCAGTTGTCGCTAGCTTCAAAATCGCTGCTCGTATCGCCGTCCCAGGTGATTACTTCGGCCGACACTTGGCTGATCCAGGGGAGGCAGACGACAAGAAGGCCGGTCAGCATCGGGCGGCTGCGCGACATGGCAAATTCTCCGAGACTAGCGTCGGTGACAAGTGAGCCCGAACCGTTTTCACGGATGTTGCAGTCGATTCTAGTCGGGTTGGCACCCCCCGCAACGTAGAAAGCGTGCCCAAAATTGTTTGAAATCTGCTCACCGCGTGCCGTTTTGCCGGACCTAGTGGGCCGAATCGGCGGCGGGGCGGGGGGCGGGAGAGGAACGCCAGCGGTAGTCTCGCGGACTCAGGCCGCTGTGTTGGCGTAACACGGTGGCCATATACTGGGCCGAGGAGAAGCCCGTTTGCCTGGCTATTTGCCGGAAGGGCAGATCGGTCGAGATCAGCAGTTGTTCGGCGCGTTCAATGCGCACGCGTCGAATCTCCTCGTGAATCGTTCGGCCGACGAGCGTCTTGAAACGCCGGCGGAGCGTGGAATTGGACGACTGAGTGGCGTTTAGCACGTCGGCGAGCCCGATCGGTTCTAAGGCGTGTTGGTGAATGAAGCGGAGTGCGGCGATTACGTCGGGGTCGTTGGCGGCAAGGATTTCAGTCGAGCGGCGGCTGACGATCCCCGCCGGGCCGAAGTGGTGTTTTCCTCCGGGGACGGTTTGGCCGGCCATCCACCGATCGAGCAAAGCGGCCGCCTCGTAGCCGGCCTGCCGGCATCCCTGCTCCACGCTCGTCAGCGGCGGATCGGTGCACTCGCAGATCGCCTCGTCGTTGTCGACCCCGATCACGGCGATATCTTCCGGCACGCGCGCGCCGATAGTCCGGCAGACTTCGAGGATGTGGCATGCCCGGGCGTCGTTACAGGCCATCAAACCCAGTGGTCGCGGGAGGTTCGTCAGCCAAGCGGCCAGGTCGCGTTGGATCTCGCTCCAATTGGCCGCGTTGGGCATTTCCGTCGTGTGGATTGAGCAATCTCGCCCTGCTTGACGGATAGTGTCCGCAAACGCCTGCTGGCGATCGTGCGACCAGCCGTTGATTCGGGTGGGGGTGAAACCGCAGAACGCGAAGTGGATAAACCCCCGTTCCAACAAGTGTTCGGCCGCCAGCCGGGCAACGGCCACGTTGTCTGTGGTCACAAAGGGGATCTTCGTCGCCGGATCGTACCAGCCGTATCCGCCGCCGACCCCCACCAGCGGAATCTTCAGACGCACGGCTTCGGCCCGCCGCGGATCGTCGAAGCTGGCAATGATCCCGTCCCAGCGTTTGGTCAGCGGACAGGCCAGTGCGTGCGGTGAATTTTCTTCGATATAGACGCTCCAGTTCCTCTGCTGGCTGGCATAGGAGACGATACCACCGAGGATCTTTCGGAACGCCAGATTGGCCAGATCCAGAAAGATGGCCACGGCTCGCGGCTTGGAGGTCCGCATAGAGTGTCCCTACTTCCAATCTCGGACAAATTGAAATGCCAAGTTCGATTTTTGGCTGTTGTCGCCCCAGTGGTCAATAGGAAGGATGCGTAAGAAATGTAAGAATATTTGTCCGCTTTTCGCCAACCGATGAAAAAAAAGGGGAGATTCGTGGGCGTTGTGTTTCCAGGGTAGCCGCTGTGAGGATCCCTGGGGTTGGGGGCGTGTCCCTGTTCAGGAACTGGACGGGCGGCTCTCGGGAGGGGGTGGTGATGGGCCACGAGGGTGGCGGTTCGGGGCATTTTGGGGAAAGTCGCCGGTTTTTTGCATGTATTCTTGGTGGGTGGCGACGTTATCTAGTGTCTGAGATGACATGCCCTGCGCAAGCACCGGGGACGACGCGACTGTGAATGACCTTCAGCAACAACGAAAATGCTTCGTGGATCTGCTCGCCCGGGCACAGTCCCGGATTATGGGCTACATCTACTGCCTGGTCCATGACTTCAACGATACGGAGGATCTGTATCAGCAGACCTGCCTGGTGATGTGGCGGAAGTTCGACGAGTATGAGCCGGGTACCCCGTTTCTCCAATGGGCCCTGCGGATCGCCCATTTCGAAGTGACCAATTGTCTGCGGCGGCGTTCGCGGCGTTCGCAGTTCAGCCAGGAGTTTTTGGCCGAGTTGAGCGCTGAGCCCGATCCGGAGCCGTCGGCCGACGAAGACGCTCGGGTGGCGGCGTTGCGTCACTGCTTGAAGGAATTGAAGGCGCAGGACCTTGATCTGATCGACCACCGCTACGGCCTGCGCAAGCGGTTGAAGGATCTGGCCGCGGAGTTGGGACGCTCGCCGCAGAGTCTTTCCAATACGCTGGGCCGGATCCGCCTGGCCCTTCTGAACTGCATGCGACGAAGCCGCATTGCCGAGGAGGGGACATGAGCGACAAACCACGGTTGCATCCGCGTCTGCACCAACTTCTCGATGCGGCCTGCGACGGGCTGCTGACAGCAGAACAAACGGCCGAGTTGGAGGCCATTTTTCGCGCCGATCGCGAGGCTTGGCGCCTGTATCGGGAATACTGCCAGTTACATGTGGACCTGCACTTTCTGCTCTGTGGCGACCGGGTGCGCGAGGCGGTTCAAGCAGAGCTGGAGCCTCCGTCGCCGTATCTCTTCCTTGCGGCCGACGAGACGCCGTCGACCGAGACGCACTCCACGGACTTGTTTGGCCGGGTGTTCCTGGCGACGGGGCTGGTCGTCGGCGTGCTGCTCCTTGGCGCATGGATCTGGGGCGGCCCGGCGCCGGCGGTCGAGGTGGCCTGGTTGACTGATGTCTTCGAGGCTCAATGGGCAGACGCCGTCCAAGCTCCTTCGACCGAAGCGGCCCTCCTGGTCGGGCAAACCTTGGAATTGCGTTCCGGCTTCGCCACACTCCGGTTTGTGAACGGGGCCGAGGTGCTCCTCGAAGGTCCGGCCACGTTCAGGCTCGAAAGCGAGACCGCCGGATGGCTCGGGCGGGGAAAGCTCGTCGGTCGGGTCAAGACGGCCCGTGCCCATGGTTTCACGATCCACACCCCGACGGTAACGGTCATCGACCAGGGGACCGAGTTTGGGGTGGCGGTCGATGAAGAGGGACATACCGAGGCCCACGTGTTCCAGGGCAAGGTCGAGACGCGGTTGATGGCCAACGGTTGCGCGGCGGGCGACATTCTGCGCGTCGAGGCGGGGCAGGCGGTGTGCGTTGACCAACGCACGGGGCGGCTCACACGCATGGTTCCCCGGACGGACGCCTTTGCGCGGACGATTCCCGATGCGCCGTCCGAGTATACGCGCGCGGTTCTTGCCACGCAGCCTGGCGGTCTCTGGGCCTATTGGCGTCTGGAGGAGTATCCGGTCGCCCTGCGCGGGGCCCCTACGGTGGCCCGAAACGCGGCTCCGACCGGGGCGCGGAACGACGCCTTGTGGGGCGGAAGGGAACTGGTTCCCCGCTGCGTCCCGCTCAGCGGCCTGGCCGGTCCGCGACCGCAGGACGGGTTCCTCGGCCTTCACGCGGACAACCGCGCGGCCCAGTTCACCGGGATGCGTGAGACGGATGGCGCGGACATGTTGCAGGTCGGAAGTATCTGGCTCATGGGACGCGAGGTGGCCGACCGAACACTCGACGTCGAGACGCAGACCATCGCCTTCTTTTTGAAAACCTCGCAAAAGGCGGCTGATTCGCGGCTCTATGTGGCGCACCCGGACAACGAACACGACTTCCAGATTGTGATGAGCGAAGGGCGGCTGGGGGTGACCACTTTGGACGACTCGACCACCCAGACCGTCATGACGGCAACAAGTTACAACGACGATCAGTGGCATCATGTGGTCGTCGTTCGCAACGGCGACTTGGCGGTCAATGCCCGCCTCTATGTCGATGGTCAACTGGTTCCGATGGAACCCGTCGAGCGATCGTTCAATGCGGGAGGGACGACCCGTTTCGGCACGCGGAGCAGCGCGTCAGCGTGGTGGATCGGCCTGCTTGACGAGATTGCCGTCTGGAATACGTCACTGACTGAGGCTGAGATCGAGGCCCTCTACCAAGCCGCACGCCGTGGCGGGGCCGCGAACGGGAAACCAAGCCACGTTCAACCTTCCGTATCCGACCAGGACGGGGGATGATTCCGTCGTCTGTTTCCGATGAGGAATAATCCTTGTTGTTGCACGTCATGATAGTCTCTTTAGGGCATTGGAAAAGGAGTCGCACGAATGTCTCGGTCATCGAGGTGGGGCTTTACGCTGGTGGAACTCTTGGTGGTCATCGCGATTATCGGCATTTTGATCGCCTTGTTACTCCCGGCGGTCCAGGCGGCCCGCGAAGCGGCACGCCGGGCCCAGTGCACCAATAACCTCAAGCAAATGGGATTGGCCTTGCACAACTATGCCGATACGACGCGGGAATACTTCCCTATCGGCTCGTGGGTGAACAAGCACGGCATGTTTGCCCATATGCTTCCTTTTATGGAACAGAGGCCAGTCTTCGACAAGCTGAACCTCAATGTGTCGCCGTACAATGACCCGGAACGGGGCAAGGTGGTGATCCCGGCCTACCTTTGTCCCAGCTACCCAGGCCCGGCGTTGATCGAAGCCTCGCCGAGCGTGGGGGAGTGGTTTCGTGGCGCGATGCGGACCTACGAAGGGGTCGGCGGCCGGCTGGCCGACAAGAATGGTACCGCTTATCCCGTCATGAAGGTTCCCGGCTACACCCCTTGCACGGCCTATGGTGATTTGCCGATGAACGGGATGTTTGGCATGGGCTTCGCGCGGAAAATGCGCGACGTAACCGACGGCTTGAGCAATACGCTGGCCATCGGCGAATTCGTCCAGACCGATGACTCACGCACCAACCGCTGGGCCAGCAACCTCCGCGATTGGATTTTCGGCGGCGATACGACCTGCGGCAATATGAGTGTCAAAGCGCTGGTTTGGCCGATCAATGCCAAGGTGAATCGGGGCACGCCGCACAACGTCCTGTATCACTACCTCCCGATGGGAAGCTTTCATCCGGGGGGCGCGTCGTTCCTGCTGGGCGACGGCAGTGTGCGGTTCCTGTCGGAAACGATCGAGATGGAAATCTACCTTTCGTTGGGGAGCTGCGATGGTGGCGAATCTGTGCAGACGCCGTGAGTGGACCGTGGGAGTCATGGGCCTGGGACTTCTCTTGTGCCTGGGGATCGTCGGTTGTGGAAACCGTCGGCTCCCCGTCGTACCCGTGGAAGGCTCGGTCCTGTACCGGGGGAAGCCCCTCACTTCAGGCTCGGTGACGTTCCTATCGGCCGAGGGGGCGGTTGCCGTTGGCGAGATCCAGCCGGACGGGACCTTCCGGCTGTCAACCTACGGCGACGGCGATGGGGCTCCGATGGGCATGCATCAGGTGGCGGTGAGCAGCGTCCGCGAGCCAACCGCCCAAGAACGGGCCAAGGCGGCCGGCAGTGAGCCCCTGGAAAACCTTCCCGCGATTCCGCAGAAGTATTTCAACCCGGCCACCAGCGGCTTGACCGCCGAGGTCAAGGCGCAGAACGAGCCATTCCGATTTGAACTGGCCAATTGATAACAACCGCCGCGCGTACGGTTGGGGAAGCACGACGTGGGCCGTGTCTGATCCTGCACGTCGCCGCCATTGACCTTTGCCACCGTTTCCGGTTGAGTGAGGGGCCTACGTGGGCGGTGAATGTTCTGGTAAGCGGGAGGCCGGCCAGATCGAATCCGATCCTCTATTCTCAACCAGCTCTCCACCCGATGGGCCAACCACTCCCAGGGAGTGCGCGAGGCCGAAGGGGAGCGGTTGGAGGAGATCTCTGTGGTCCGCTCGGCCCACCCGACCGCGAGCACGCGATCAGGGATGCTTCTTGGCAAACTGGTGGCAGGCTTTGCAGTCCATCTTGCCCTTCGTGTCGTTCAGGTCTTGCTTGCCATGGCAGGAAAGGCACGACGTGGTCTCAGCTGTCAGGCCGAGAAAGGCCAGCGAGGGGAGCAGGTTGCGGTTGAGTAGTTCGACCGTCTTCCTGGCCGTGTCGGCGGTCAACCGGTTGCAACGCTCCTTGCGTTCCTTGTCGGTCACTTTGCATCCGGACACTTTGCACCAATGACTGACCGACACGTGACAGAGGACCGAGCCGGCCACGCTCTTGGGCACGTCGTTGGCTTCGGCCGCCGGGGGACGATAGAGCGGCAGCTCGGTCGTCTCGTACCAGGAGTACAGTTCGCTGATCAACTGTTCCCGGCGTTCCTTGTTTTGTTCGAACAGCCCGATCACCGCCGCGCCGCCATTCAGGGCGCCGCAGAGCGAGCCGAAGCCGCCCGTGCCGCCTTCGCCATACTGCATCATGTGGCACGGGAAGGAGGCGAACGGTTCGCCGATTGTCCGGCCCAGCGTGCCGACGATGCTGGTGAACACGCCGTACATGCATCCACCGTCGCGGAAGAGCCTCGCCGCTTCATCGGCGACCGCGGCCGGTTCCAGACGATCATAGGTCCAGGCGCGCGACTTCTCCTTTTCTTCCTTCGACAGCAACGGCCCCGCTGCGCTGGCAACCAACAGCCCGGCCCCTGTCATCAATCCCGCAGAACTCAGCATGCGTCGTCGACTCAGGGGGGGCATCTTAGTTGCTCCTTCGTAGATGGTGAGAGGCGGGGCGGGGTAGACGTGATCCACGCTATGGGGTACGGGATCATGGCGTGAGCCAAGTATTTTACCTAAAGGCGTAAACCTCTCGCAAGAGGCAACTCGACAGAGTGCAGTCCACGCGGTCCAATGAGGGGGCTGGTGGTTGATACAAGAATGGGCTGGTCGAGGCGGTTTCCCTCGGGATCTCTTCGGATGCCCCTGTTCCGGAGCACGTGGGGGAAACAGGCCCTTACAACTCGCCGAGCACCTGACCGTCGTCTTTGGTGGCGACGCGCCGGAAGGTATCCATATTCATCGTCTCGTTGAGGAAGTGGACGGAGCCGTCGGTGAACAGGCCATTTGTGCCGCCGGGATGGAAGGAGTTCAGCACGGTGTTGCCGTCGTAGACGGTGTCGCACCCGGAGGGGGAGGCGCAGACGGTGGCCTTGGCGTTGATCGGATAGCGCACGGTCGTGACCCCGGTCCCCCAGGGGCTCCCCGTCATTTGCGCCGGGCGTGAACAGGAGGTAAAGCCGCTCCACCCGCCGTGATAGTCGGCGCGGATGTCCCAGGTACCGACCCGGCCTGATTGTTCGCCGACGATCAGCGTGTTGGAGGTCCCGTCGATCACATCGCGCATCCGGACCCAGAGATTGATGCTAAGGATGCCATTTTCGCAAAAGATGCCACCATAGCCGGTCTCGGCTGAGCAGACATTCGTGCGGCCGGCCGGATCGTTGGTCGCGCCGGCAATGCCGACGTAGTCGTGAGTCTGTCCCCTGGACCGGTTGTTGTACGTCGGGGTTACCCCACTGGCATTTTTGGAGTTGGGATTGGAGGGGCAGTTCCAGTTGGGTACGGTGAGGCCCGCGAGAACGGCATTACGTCCGGTCCCATACCCATAGGTGCCGTTTGCGTCTTCCCGTTCCGCGGAGAACCCTCCCACATTGTCCTGGGCGTTGATGTCGAGTTGCTCATACAGCGCGCGTTGCTCCATGAAGGGGAGGATGACGACGCGCCAGTTGGGAGCCCCGATGGGGCACCGCGTTCCATGGGGAAAGGTATGGTTGACGTCGTGGTAGGTGTGCAGGGCCAACCCGATCTGCTTGAGGTTGTTTGTGCATTCTGCCCGCCGGGCCGCTTCGCGCGCGGCTTGCACGGCCGGCAACAGAAGGGCGATCAAGATCCCGATAATCGCGATGACCACCAAGAGTTCAACGAGCGTAAAGCCGTCTCGGAACGTGGGACGCATGATACCTGCCTCCGTCCAAAGAGAAAAGTGAAAAGACTGCGATAGACCCTCATTGCATCTCAAAAGCCAAGGAATTCTCTCCCTCCTTCACCGTAGCCGTAAATCCGCTTGTGCCTTCACTGCGGTATTTCGGGGGAATTGCTTTCATCGCTTGGTCGAGTCTGGGGGCCGGGGCGCCGGCCGGTGCTTCTTCGCCAGGCGGAACAATCGCCACCCGGTAGTCGCCCACCGGAATCGGTTCGTTGAACTGGAATTGGCCGGCCGGGCCCAGTCTTGCTGAACCGACGGGGACGCCGTCGGATTTGACGAACCGCACGACGCCCAGGTCAAATGGCTTGCCCCGTAAGCTGACGGTCCCCGCCACTTTCCCCGTAGGCACTGTAGCGTTGCCGCAGCCAACGAGGCCAATCAGGAACACGGCAATCGCGATGACCACTAGGAGTTCGACGAGCGCAAAACCGTTTCGGCATGCGGCGTGCATGACACCTGCCTCCGGAGAAAGACTAGGAGATGAAATCCCGCAGACTCTCACGAAGCAAACGGTTCCCATCCGGGGGGCCCTGCCCGGCATCGTATCACGCCGCGCGAGCGGTGTCGACGATTGGGCGTCTCTGGAATACCTGGGCTGTTCAGGATAGGCGCAATGCGATTGCGCATTTCATTAAACCCGGGAACCGGCCTGCTTCACTACACATTTTCTGACGGATCTCGATACTTTTTTGACTCATCGCTTGGGGGGGACAACTGGTGTGCCACACCGTGACGGAAGAGGCGGGCAAGCGGAAAACCGGCCGATTCGTGAACGCTGCCCATGCGGTTCTCCTTCGACGCACCCCCTGGCTGCTACCCAGAAGGGCTATCTGATCCACACGGCGACGGAGGTGACCGGCGGCGTGCGCACTGTCGGTCCGGATTATGCCACCGGCTATGGCCTGATCAACGCGGCGGCTGCCGCCAACTGTCTTACAGAAGCCTTCACCGTCCCGACCTCGACCCGGACCGATCACCTGTTCGAGCTTACCTTGGCCGACGGCGGCGTCTGGAGCTTAGACGGCTTGGCGCCGGGCAATCTGAAGGGGACGCTCGTCTGGACTGATTCGGAGGGAACGGCCAGTGACCTGCTCGACGACCGGACTTCGCAATTGGTGAACGATCTCGACCTGTGGCTGACCGACGTCGACGGCACGGTCTACTATCCCTGGACGTTGGATATCGAGAATCCCACCGAGGCCGCCGTCACCGCGGAGGCCAGCCATGTCGATATCGTCGAACAAGTCTTGCTCAGTAGCCTGTTGGCCGGCGAACTGTTCACGATTCACGTCGGCCACACCGGCACCCTCTTAAACGGTCTGAGTCAGGACTTCTCCTTGCTGATTAGCGGTCTTCTGCTGCAAACGGAGAGCGTTCCCGAGCCGGGGACGCTAGCCCTTGCTGGTTTGGCGGTCGTGGCTTTGGTTGCCCGCCGTCGAGGGCGGGGCAGTGTCTGACGACCTTTTGTCGTCCCAAAGGGCAGACCGTTCTGCGGCAGATTTGACGGGCCACTCGTGCCCCCGCAGTCGGTGGCATGGGCTCATATTGCTGGTGGGATAGAATAAAAAAATGTTCCAGAAATGCGTGCGTTCTTTCGCATTGGGACGTGACCCTCAAAGGAAAGGGGCGAGCGGATTGTTTCTGAAAAGAGGGGCTTCGGCATGGGTGGGCAAGTTCGAAGCGGAATGCTTCGATACGGAATCAGTATAGTTGCTATTTTACTGGCACTTGCGGTGCGTATGCTTCTGGATCCGTATCTGGAGGATCGTTTTCCCTTCGTCACGTTTCTTGTGCCGATCATTTTCATCGCCTGGTACGGCGGCCTGGGGCCGTCGAGCGTTTCGATTGCGATAGCATTGCTGCTGACCGATTTCTTCTTTATCGAACCGCGATACTCCTTGCAGATTTTCGAGAGCAAGGACCGGCTGGGTTTCGCGCTTTATGTGTTTGCGGGCACGGTGATGGTACTTTTTGCCCAAGCCTGGCGGAATGCACAGCGGCGAACGGAGGCGAGCGAGTCGCAATACCGCCGGTTGGCCGAGACTGTCCAGGAGAACGAGGAACGCTTACGTCTGGCGATGCAGGCTTCCGCCGCCGGATGGTGGGAATGGGACCTGGTGCATAACGTGGTCGATGCCGATGCGCAAACGAAGGCCCTTTTTGGCCTTCCGCCCGAGGCCGAGGCAAGTTTCGAGAAGTTTTTGGCGTCTTTGGCTCCCGGTCAAATCGACTCCGTTCTGGAGGAGATGCCCCGCGCGCTGGCCTCGCACGGCGACTTTGATCGTGAGTTTCATCTCATCTGGCCCGACGGCAGTTCCCACTGGATTTTGGGACGCGGCCGCGCCTTTCGCGATCCGTCGGGCGTGCCGCAACGGTTGCGTGGTCTGGTGATGGACATCAGCGCGCGCAAGGAGGCCCAGCGAACCGCCGCCGCCGAGCAGCGGTCCGCACAACTCCAGGTCCTGGCTGCGGAACTGACCCGGGCGGAACAGCGTGAGCGCCGCCGGTTGGCCAAGATTCTCCACGATCACCTTCAGCAGTTGTTGGTTGCCGCGCGCATGCGGCTTTCTGGCCTTCAACGCCACGCCGAGAATGAGCGGATGGCGGCGACGTTGGCGCAGATTCACGAGTTGCTCGATCAATGTCTGACAGAATCCCGTTCGCTGACATTGGAACTGAGCCCTCCCATCCTCTACGAGGCGGGGCTGATCGCCGGGCTCCAGTGGTTGGCCCGCCAGATGGAAGAAAAGCACCATCTGCGCGTCGAGCTCGAGGCCGACTCGGCCGCCGAACCAGCCAATGAGACCCGGCGAGTATTCCTCTTCGAGGCTGTTCGCGAGCTGCTCTTGAACGTGGTCAAGCATGCGCAAACCGATCAGGCTCGGGTTACGCTGCGGTCCTTGGACGCGGAACGTCTCGAACTGGTTGTGGCCGACTCGGGGCAGGGGTTTGAGCTTGCTGGGATTGAAGAACGCCGGGAGTCGAGCGGCGGATTCGGGTTGTTTAGCATCCGCGAGCGGCTTGAAGTGCTGGGCGGACACCTTCGAATCGACACCGCGCCGGGCCGGGGAACGCGAATGGTGATCGAACTGCCCCGGGACGACGCCACGATGCGGCTGCCGGAGCCGGTCGCGGAATGGGAGGCTCCACCATTTATCGTCTCGCCGGGACCGCAGCTTGAAGAGCCCCAGAGGCCTGGTTGGCAGAGGAAGACCCGCGTGCTTTTGGCCGATGATCACGCGATCGTTCGCCAGGGGTTGGCCGGCATGCTCCGGGAGCATGAGGGGATTGACGTCGTGGGGGAGGTGGCTGATGGGCAGCAAGCAGTCGAGGCAGCGATGGCGATCCGGCCCGATGTGATCCTAATGGACATCACCATGCCGCGGCTCAACGGGATCGAAGCGACCCGCTGTATTGTCGACGTCCTCCCCGAGGTTCGCATCATCGGCCTCTCGATGCAGGACGAAGCCGATATGGCTACCGCAATGCGTCAGGCCGGCGCCGTGGCCTACTTCTGCAGGGACGTGGCCTGCGAGACACTCTTTTCGGCGATTCTCCCGTCGCAAAGTT
>CAZLDQ010000112.1:0-19219 GCA_964558295.1 uncultured Planctomycetaceae bacterium
TGTCACGGGCAGGGCAGGGGAGGGCAGGGTAGGGGGGCGCCGAGTTACGATCTGCGGCCGGCCAACCGCGCGGCCACGCGAATCGCTTCGATCATGCTGCCCGTCTCGGCCTTGGCTTGCCAAGCCAGATCGAAGGCCGTACCGTGCGCTACGCTTGTGCGGATAATCGGCAGGCCGAGCGTTACGTTGACCGCGCGGTGCATGCCGAGCAGCTTCAGGGCGATGTGGCCCTGATCGTGGTACATGGCCACCACGGCGTCGTACTTTCCGTCGCGGGCGTGAACCATTACGGTGTCGGCCGGCAACGGACCGTCGACGTGCATCCCTTCGGCAACTGCCCGTTCGACCGCCGGTCGGATCAGCATACGTTCTTCGGTGCCGAATAGCCCCCCCTCGCCGCCATGCGGATTGAGCGAGCAGACGCCGATGTGCGGTTGAGAACCTTTCATGCGCGCCATGAATCGGTCGGCCAGCCGGGTCTTGGCAAGGACGCCGTCTTCGGTCAGTTCGTCGAATACGTTGCGCAACGCCGTGTGGAGTGTGACGTGGACTACCGCCAAGCCGGCCGGTGAGCGGACCTGCTCGTCAGGGCCTAGATAGAGCATCATGGCAAAGTCGGTCACTCCACAGAGTTCGGCCAGCAACTCGGTATGGCCTGGGTAGTGGTGTCCGGCCAGGGTGAGCGCTTCTTTGTGCAAAGGAGCTGTGGTGATGGCGTCCACTCGTCCTTCCAGGGCGAGTCGTGCGGCAGTGATCACGGCATCGTAGGCCGCCTGGCCAGCGCGAGCGTCGATTTGACACCGCGGGGCCTCGAGGGCGTCCGTGGAACCGCAGGTCAGACAGGGAATGACACCGGGCGAAGGGCTGGCTTCTTCCGGTGATCTGATCTCGACGACCTCGGCCTCGACCTTCCACAAGTCGGCCGCGCGCCGAAGGATTTCAGGACGCCCAACGACGAACGGGCGGCAGAGTTCGTGGACTACCGGCTGCGGCCAAGCGCCAACAATGACCTCGGGCCCGACGCCGGCTGGGTCCCCCATCGAAAGTGCGATTCGCGGCTTGTGTGTTGTCATGATATGATCATTGTACAAGACGTCGGCCCGACGCCTCTAGAGAGTTTTGGGGGTGCCGGTGGATGATTTGTCGATGAACCGGCGTTTTTTTCTTTCCCCAACTGCTGGGATACCCCCTGCCATGCGCGCTTGTATCCAACGTGTGACCCGTGCCCGCGTAACGGTCGCCGGCGATGTTTCGGGTGAGATTGGGCGGGGGATGCTTGTCCTTCTGGGCGTTGCGGAGGGGGACACGGAAGGCGATGCACGCCAATTGGCCGAGAAGATCGTTGGTCTGCGAATCTTTGAAGACGAGCAGCAGAAAATGAACCGGTCGCTGGCGGATGTGGGCGGGGCTATGTTGGTGGTCAGCCAGTTCACACTCCTCGGCGATTGCCGCAAGGGCCGCCGCCCAAGTTTCGATCAGGCGGCCGAGCCCGGGCTGGCTGAGCGGCTCTACGAACGCTTCGTTGCGATCGTTGCGCAGCAAGGGATCTCGGTGGCCACGGGCAGATTTCGTGAGTACATGGAAGTCGAACTGGTCAACGACGGCCCGGTGACGCTTCTTGTCGATACCCGCGATCTGCCGGCAAGCGGTCGGCGCTAGCTCAGCGTCGCTATTGCACGAATTGGTCGGTGATTCGCGTAGCCGTCTGCTGGGTCGGCTTTTGTAGTTCTTGCTGGTAGAACTGCTGAGTCCAGCCGGGATCTTCAAGGGCCAGGAAGGTCAGCAACGCAAGTTTGAGATAGGCAGAACCGTTGGCCCACCAACTGCGACTGGCCAACTTGATAGCAGTGCCGAATGAACTCTTCAGACGCAACCGGCCTCGTCGCCACTCGATGCTGTATAGCTCGTCGAGCAACAAGTGGACCAGATAACCCAACGCCACGCCGCCGGCCTTGTAGATCCGAAGCTCGATCGTTCCAGTGGCCAACAAGAAGGCCAGTTCGCCAGCGATGACCGCCGCAGGTAGGCTGTGAAACATGCCACGATGGACCGTGTAGCGTTTCAACAACTCGGCAAACCCGAAGCGGATCAGTAGATAGACCAAGGATCCGGCCAAGACGATGGTTTCCGAGGGGGCTCCGAGGTGTTGCAGTCGATTGACGAGCATGATCGATACGACCGCAGCCCCAAAGGCAAGGCTTTCACGCAACGGGCGCCCGGAGCCGCTGTCGATGTCGGGCAGCATTCCCGAGACGCCACAGAGCCCTGCAGCCAGGACGCATGACGAAAGTGGCACACCACGAAATACGGGGGCCGCGACGCCATACCCGACGCCGACAAGGCTGCTTGCCATGATATGTGTTTTGAAGCCTGCCATAGGGGGTCTTTTAGCGGATCTGGGGCGTTAGGCCAAGGTCAATTGCCGTGGGGGGAGGCGGCATGCTATGTACTGCTCGCGATTGGTGGTTGGCGCAGGCTGCGAAAGGCAGGATATCTGTCGGCAGGGCCGGACTTGGCGTTGCGCCCCCTGCTCTCCACGGCGTACTGCCGCTTTGGTATGGCGATTGCTCCCCTGCCCCAATGATCTTCGCGGTGCGCGGGCTTCCGGTTATACTGTCCGCCAACATCGTTGAGGGTTACTTCGAGGAGGAAATGACTGAGAGTGAGCTTCCGGTTCAGGCTTACGACATCTTCATGTTGGTGCTGTTGATACTTACCACGCTGTTCGGCTTCTGGAAGGGGCTGGCGTGGCAGGTGGCGTCGATCGGTTCGGTGGTGCTTAGCTACTTCGTGGCCGTGCGGTATGCCGGCGAGTTGGCGCCGAGCATCAGTAACGAATCGCCCTGGAATCGGCACGTGGCGATGTTGCTCCTCTACTTGCTTACGTCGTTGGTAGTCTGGATGGCGTTTCGTGTGGTGGCCAAGCTAATCGATCGGGTTCAGTTGAAGGATTTTGATCGCCAAGCCGGGGCGCTGGTCGGGCTGGGGAAGGGGATCTTGCTGTGCCTGGTGGTCACCTTCTTCGCCGTGACGCTTTCCGAGCCGGCGCGGCAGGCGGTTCTGCAGACCAAGAGTGGCCGCTATATGGCTATTCTGATTCAACGGGCGGCACCATCACTTCCCGGCGAGGTTCGCAAGCAACTGGGGCAGTATATCGACGAGCTTGACCAGAAACTGCGTCCGGAGAATCCGGCAGAGCCTGGAGTGAATCCTGGGGCAGTGAATCCTGGGGCGTTGCCCTCCTGGCAACAGCTTCGCTGGCCGGGCAATCGGGGCTCCGGCAAGCTGTCGGCGGCCGCGGCGTCGAGCGGAGGCCAGCGGCCCTGGTGCCCTGGGGCAAGGCGGAAGCCGATTGGCGTGTTTTCCGGGCTTTTTCGGACCTTTGACCGAACATAAGAAACATTATCGGACGTTGAGGGGAGGCTCAGAAGGGGCCCCTCGGGCCTGCTTTGTCAAACGTCGATGACGTTTCTTAGGGCGGGATGTGTGTCAAAGACGACGCTAACTGGAGGCCGACTCGGTTGCCCGAGCGGTGTTGGCGTGTGGCGTGGTCGGCTGGCCGTCGGGAGACGGCTGGTGATCGGCAAGGGGTTGGCCGTGAAGCGTGGAGCCTTCGAGGAAGACGCCCATCCGGCGGAACTTTTGGTAGCGCATGTCGAGGAGCTGTGGGATGGGTAGGCTCATGAGCTCGCGGAGGTTGTTGCGTAAGAAGAGTTTGAGCTGGGCGGCCATCGCGTGGTGATCGCGGTGGGCCCCGCCCAGCGGCTCGGGGATGGCCGCATCGATCACGCCTAGCTTGAGCAGGTCCTTGGAGGTCATTTTCAAGGCGGCTGCGGCTTGTTCTTTGTAGAGATGGCTTTTCCAGATGATGCCGGCGCAGCCTTCCGGGCTGATGACTGAGTAATAGGCGTGCTCAAGCATTGCGATCCGGTCGCCGACGCCGATTCCCAGGGCACCGCCGGAGCCGCCTTCGCCGATGACCACGCAGATGATCGGCGTGGGGAGACGCGACATCTCGAACATTGAACTGGCAATGACCTGATGCTGGCCTCGCTCTTCGGCGGCGATGCCGGGGTACGCCCCCGGGGTATCAATGAAGCAGATGACCGGGAGGTGGAACTTGGCGGCCAGGTGCATCTTGGCCATCGCCTTGCGGTAGCCTTCCGGGTGGGCGCAGCCGTAGTTGCAAGCCATGCGTTCTTTGAGCGTCTTGCCTTTCTGATGGCCGATGACCATGACCTTGATGTCGTCGAGCTTCGCCCAGCCGCTGCGGATAGCGCGGTCGTCGCTGAAGAACCGATCGCCGTGCAGTTCGACGAACTCATCGAAGCAGAGTTCAAGGTAGTCGGTCGTCATGGGGCGGTCGGGATGGCGGGCGACTTCGACCGTCTCCCAGGGCTTCAGTTGGTTGAAGATCCGCCGTTTCAGGTCGGTCAGGTCGCGGCGGAGCCGGCGGATTTCGGTGCCCGCATCGGGGTTGTCGTGGGCGATGCGTTCGAGCTTTTCGAGTTGTGCTTCGAGTTCGTAGATTGGCCGTTCGAACGAGAGGCGGTGCTCGGTCTTACCCATTTTGTTATACCTACCTGGCTATCCTTGGATCACGACTTACCGGGCATAGATGCCAGCGTTGATGGCATCGACGCCGCGTTGATCGGCTTTGCGGGCTACGTTGAGTTGTCCATTTACACTTTGTCGGTCAAACGCCCCGGGGGCCAATAGCTTCCACGGGGCGACGGATTGCTTTTGGTCAACTATTGGTCTGTTTTGCTTCCGGAGGGGGTGAGGGATCTTTACGGAAAATGCGTATCCTGCGCAGTTCGCCATAGAACTCTTCGACGGACTGGAACCGGGCGGAGGGCTTTTTGGCCATAGCTTTCCGGAGCAGTTGTGAGAACTCTGGGGTGACGTTGCGATTGAGGGCTTCCAACGAAGGCGGGGCTGCACGGAGGTGTTTGGTCAGGAGGTCGTTCGAGTTAATCCCTGTAAACGGCGGGCGTCCGCCGACGAGTTCGAAAAGGGTGCAAGCCAGGCTATATAGGTCGGCGCGGTCATCCAGCGGTTTTCCGAGGATTTGTTCCGGCGACATATAGCTTCGTGTGCCCTGCACTTTGGTCCGCGGTGCCAAAAGCTTGGAGAGAAAACCTGGCTTTCGTTGGGCCAGCGAGAAATCGATCAGCTTGATCTCCCCGTCGTCGGAGACCAGAAAATTCTCCGGCTTCACATCGCGATGGACCCACCCCTCGCGGCCGAACGCGATCAGGGCTTCGGTCGCCTGCAAGGCAATCGTTGGGATCATGTGGACTAATGTGTCGCCTGCTTGGTGCATGCGGAATTTCAGGTTGGGAGCGGGAAACCATTCCATGGCCAGAAATGGGGCGCCGCGATCCACTCCGTATTCGTAAATCCGGATGATTCGGGGATGGTTGAGTCCACCGACGACTGCGTATTCGCGTTTCAGGGCTGCCAGTTGTTCGCGGTCCTTGCGATACTTTTCCAGCAAGGTTTTTACTGCCACCAATTGCTGCTTTCCGTCGTGATAGGCTTGCCAGACTTGGCTGGTCTGCCCGGTGTTCACGACATTTAACAGCCGATAGGAGCCGAGATAACTGGAGACTGCTCTACTCACGACAAGCGGACCACCACCTCCCAGATTACCGAACCACGAAAAACGCCCCTCTAGTGTAACGGCCCAGCTAGTGTTCGACAATTGCATTCCCACCGTCTTTGCTGGTCTTTCTGCCCTGCCTGGGTTGTCTAGTCTCCTGGTGGGCGCAAGTCAGCAAACGCTCGTAGAGGGCTCTCAATTGGCGGGTCATGGCTTCATGACGAAACACTTCGACAAAGCGACGTTGCCCTTCTGCCCCCAGTCGATCGCGTAGCGCGGGATCGGCGGCCAGTTGGATGATCGCCTGGGCCAAGCTGTCGATGCTTTTGGGGGGTAATAAAAAACCGGTCTGATTTGGGAGGACCACTTCCCTCGCTCCGTCCACGTCGTAGCTGACGACCGGCTTGCCGGCGATTAAGCCTTGGGGGAGGACCCGCGCAAGGCCTTCGCGGAGGCTGGTGTGAACGACGACAGCCATGGCGGCGAGGAGTTGAGGCTTAGCTTTGCGGGGTTGGGGGGGGCCCCCCCGAGGCCGGTCAAGTGGAAAAAGGGATCCAGGCCGGCTTGGGCAATCTCGTGCCGGATCTGGGGAGCCAAGAGTCCGTCGCCGACCAGCAGGAAGCGGACGTTGGGTTGCACGGTGACCACTTGACGTGCTGCCTGGATCAGATACTCGTGGCCCTTGAGGTGAAACAGTCGGGCGACCTTTCCGATGACCACGTGCTCGGGCTGGTAGCCCAATTCGCGGCGTGTTTCCTCGCGATATTTGGCGGCGTTGAGGAACGGTTCGACTTCCATGCCGCTGTAGATTGTGGTGAACTTTTCGCGTGGGGCCACGCCGGCGTTGACCATCAATTCGGTCATGGCGTCAGCCACGCTGACCATGGCATGGCATCTGGAAGCCGCCCAACGTTCGCAAGCTCGGAAAAACGCACGCGCCCCCCTGCCCTGATAGGGATGGAATGGCGCTCCGTGGACGCCGTGGACGATTGCCGGCACGCCCAGTGCGCTGGCAGCGGCGCGGCCGAGCAGCCCACCTTTGGCGCTATGGGTATGAACCACCTCAGGCTGGAATTCGCGAATCGCCTGTTTGATCCGGTAGTAGCTGACCAAGTCGCGCCAGGGATGGATTGCGCGGCGTAGTTCGGGGATGATCACCAGCGGCAGCCCCCCTGCCCTGGCCCGATCTAGAAGGCTTCCTTCTGGTCCCAGCGGCGGTCCGGTGATCAGGAGAACCTCGTCGCCGTAGATGCGCATCAGATCCTCGCACGAGAGAAGCGTGTTTTCTTGGGCGCCGCCAAGGATCAGGCGTGTGATGATATGGGCAATGCGCATCAGCGGTCAGGGCTCCGGCGAGTTCACGGCGGCGAGTCCGTCATCGTAATGGACCGAGAGCAGGAACAGGCCTTGGGCCGGCGCGGTGGGGCCGGCCTGACGGCGGTCGGTGGCGGCGAGGACCTCGGCTATCCAAGTCTCTTCGCGAGCGCCGCGGCCGACTTCGACCAGGCTGCCGACGATCGCGCGGACCATATTGTAGAGAAAACCGTTGGCTTCGACCTCGAAGGTAATGATCTGGCGCGCCGGAGACTCGTCGGTGCGGAGGCTGAGGTCGTAGATCGTGCGGACGCTCGTGCGGCGCTCCGCGCCGCTCGTTTCGAAACTGCTGAAATCGTGGGTTCCTCGAAGCGATTGGGCGGCGCGCCTCATGGCCTCCACGTCGAGGCGGCCGTAGTAGTGCCAACAGTAGCGACGCTGGAAGATGTCGGGGACCGGGCCGGCGTGGAGGATGTAGCGATAGCGTTTCCGGATCGCGTCACGTAATGCATGAAAGTCCTCGGCCGCTTCAACGGCTTCGAGGACAGCGATATCGTCGGGCAATTCGGCGTTCAGCGCACGCTGAAAGACGTCCGCCGACAAGCGGCTTTCAGTGCGGAAGCTGGCTACCTGTCCCAAGGCATGGACACCGGCGTCAGTCCGCCCGCTGCCGATAACGCGGATCTGTTCACCGGTGATCTTGGCCAGCGTCGTTTCGAGTACCTCTTGTACCGTCTTGCGCCCCGACTGGACTTGCCAGCCCGCATAAGCCGTGCCATCGTAGGCAAGTGTGAGCTTGAAGGTGCGCATGGACGAAAAGATGGGACATTGTCAGGAGGTACTGACAGGGACGTGAGGGATTCACCGCAGAGGACGCGGAGGGCTGAGACAAACAGGGAGAAGTGACTTCCTGCTGGTCTTCTGCAATTCTCCGCGGCTTCTGCGGTAATCTTGTTCCCTCAGGGTTGCTCTTGGACAGCGCCTTACTTGCCGGCGTGGGCGACCAGCCACTCGGCGATCTGGACGGCATTTGTGGCAGCGCCTTTGCGCAGGTTGTCGCTGACGCACCAGAAAGCCAAGCCATTCGGGCTCGAGAGGTCTTCGCGGATGCGGCCGATAAACGTCTCGTCCCGTCCGTCGCAATGGACCGGCATCGGGTAGACCTTGCGCGGCAGGTCGTCCATCAGCACGACGCCGGGCATGGCGGCGAACAGCTTCCTGGCTTCTTCGACCGTGATCTTGCGCTCGGTCTCTACGAGAATACTCTCGCTGTGGCAATTGCTCACCGGGATCCGTACACAAGTCGGGCAGACCTGGATCGAATCGTCGCCGAGGATCTTGCGGGTCTCATAGACCATCTTCATTTCCTCGGAGGTGTAGCCTTCATGTTTGGGGGAACCGATTTGCGGGATGCAGTTGAAGGCGATCGGATGGGGGAAGCACTCGTACTGGTACTCTTCGCCGTTGAGCTTGGAGCGGGTCCCGCCGACGAGATCCCGGCTGCCGACCAGTCCGGCGCCGCTTGTGGCCTGATAGGTGCTAACGATGACGCGGCGCACGCGAGCCGCGTCGTGCAGCGGTTTGAGGGCGACGACCATCTGCGTGGTTGAGCAGTTCGGGCTGGCGATGATTCCCTTGTGCTTCAAAGCGGCTTCGCCGTTGACCTCGGGGATTACCAGCGGGACGTTGGGGTCCATACGGAAGTAGGCGCTCTCGTCGATCACGACGCAGCCTTGCGCCACGGCACCGGGAATGAAGTCACGGGCCGTTTCATCAGGCGTGCTGCTGATCACCAGATCAACGCCCTTGAACACCTCGGGGCAAAGCTCTTCCACCGTATAGGTGCAGCCGGCAAAGGTAATCTTCTTTCCCGCGGAACGCTTGGAGGCGACGAACTTGATCTGCTTGAAGGGAAACTTGCGAGTTTCGAGCAGTTCACGGATGATGGTCCCCACAGCGCCGGTGGCGCCGACGACAGCGACGGTCTCGTACACAGAAAGCCTCCGAAAAAAGCAGATCTTCTTGCCGGCTCGCCCTTCGAACCGGATAAACCCCTATTATATGCAGAATCCGAAGGGTGGCTCAATCCGTCTCTCCCCCTCCCCCCTGCCCTACCCCCTTTGCCCTGGGAAGGGACCGCGTGGAGAAACAACAAGCCCTCGTACCAGGGAGCTGGCACGAGGGCTGAAGGTATCATGATAAGCCGGCACGCGATGCTAGGCGGTTTGGCCCCCCGTTTAGTAGGTGGAGGCTACCGATTCGCGTGGAGCGGGGTTGAACCCGAACGCGACCCCCTCTTTGGCACCGGCGGTCATGAAGACCACCTTGGTCTCTTCGAGTGTCTTTCCGTCGCGAACGATTTGGGCACAGACCTCATACTTGTACGTCAGCCCGGGTTGCAGGTTGTGCGAAACGTATTCCCGTTTACTGCCAGTGCTTTGGGTGGGCAGGCCGTTGATCATCACGCGCGCATCGGCCGGGACCCAGATGGTCAGCAGGGCGCTGGAGGCCCGGGTAGGAAGCAGTTGGGTGCGTGCTCCCGGCTCGGCTGGCGTCGGGGCGGGAGGATTATAGTTGTTCGGCTTCAGCGGCTCAGGGGGGAGAGGTGTCTCAGCCGGCTTTCCGGGCGCAGAAGGGGACGATTGGGGGGGAGCGACCGTCGGGAGCGGTGCCGGGCTGATCGGAGGCTTGGCCGAACCGGTTGAAACCGGGCCTGGGGCTGTGGCGGCACAACAATCAGCGAAGGGTTCACAACAGGCATCCCAGCAGCAACCGGTCCACCGATACCCCCAGCAGGGTGAAAACCAGCCGAGCGGGACACTGAGTAAGCGGCGGACGGGGCCGACGCAGCAAGCAAAGCATGGATCACAACAGGCACAGCACGGATCACAACAGGCAAAATCGCCCGGGGTGCAGCAACAGGTCGGCGGCACGCCGCAGCCCAGCAGCCAGGGACGCCAGTACGAGAAAGCGTCGGCCTGGGAGACGCCGATTGTGAGCAGTCCGATTGCCATCCCGCTGAGAATGAGAGATTTCCACGTTGATTGAGTCATCGTTTTTTACTCCCTCTACACAGATCAAGAGATACCCCTTGCGGGCTCTTTCTAACATAGCAATGCTAGCACACGAATCAAGTAGGATGCGTAGGATTGTCGGGGGATGAGGCCTGTAGGGAATGGGTAGGTTTTGCGATTTTTCCCTTGCGCGGTAAGATTAGTGCCCTTAAAACGTTGGGCTGATCGTCGTTGACTTTTCCCCCCACGTGCCTGATGAAACCTGTCGCCTGGATTCAGCGGCTCCCTTGGTCCATGGTGGGCGTTGCTGTGTTGTTGATGATCGTCGGCTGGGTGGGGATTGCCCGGTGTGAAGAACTGGCCGAGGGGAGCGGTCGTTTTCTGCGTCAGCAAATCGTCTGGTCAATACTGGCCATTGCGGTGATGTTCCTGCTGAGTCTTCCGAGTTACCGGGTGCTCTGCCGGTGGAGTCCGGCGGTGTTTGGGGGGGCCCTGCTGCTTCTGGTACTGGTGTACTTCTTTCCGCCGATCAACGGCGCGCGGCGTTGGATTCGCCTTGGACCTCTGGGTGTGCAGCCCTCGGAGTTTGCCAAGGTGGCCTTTGTGCTCGTCTTGGCGCGCTATTTGATGTATCGGGACAACTATCGCCGTTTCCTGGGGCTGCTGCTTCCCTTGGCGATTACCTTGGTGCCGGTGGTGTTGATTCTGCGCGAGCCGGACTTGGGGACGGCGATGGTTTTCCTGCCCGTCTTCTTTGTAATGCTGTTTGCCGCCGGGGCGCGGCGGATTGATCTGGCGAAGCTGGTGTTCGTTGGGGCGGCCGCCCTGCCCTTTCTCTGGACGCAGATGAGTCTGGAACAGCAGTCGCGGGTCACGGCCCTGTTTGAGCCTTCGGGGCCTGGCGAGTCGGTGAGCCCGGAGGCTTATCATCTACGGCAGGCCAAGCAGATGGTTGCCTTGGGGAATGTCTGGGGCAGCCTTTTCATGGGGCCGGCGGTTGACGACCCTACGGTCTATCATCTTCCCGAGGCGCGAAGCGATTTTATCTTCTGTGTATTGGGCGAGCGGTTGGGGCTGCCAGGATTGGCCGTGATCCTTGGGCTCTATGTCCTGCTTGTCTGGCGCGGATTGGCGGTGGCGGCGGCCACGCGCGAACCGTTCGGACGCCTAGTCGCCGTTGGGCTGACGGCGGTGCTGGCCGTGCAGGTGCTGATCAATACGGGGATGACGGTCGGGCTATTGCCGATCACCGGGATTCCGTTGCCGTTTCTGAGTTATGGCGGGTCGGGGCTTTTGGCCCAAGGATGCTCGTTGGGCTTGCTGCTGAACATCGGCCTACGCCCTGGGTATGAGTTGGCCGGGGAGCCGTTCCGGTATTGAGTTTGTTTGGTTGCTCGATTGGATCGCTTCGATCTTAATCGCATCGACGGAGAGCTTCCCGATGGCACCCTGCATGCCGATGTAGACGATCACTTCGCGAGCACGCGAGGGAACGTCGAGGACCGCCGTCTTTTGTTGCCAGGCGAAGGTGCCTCGCCACGGGCCCACCCGGGCTTCGCCCAGTGAGTTGCGGTTTTCGTCGTAGAAGGTGAAGACGAGGGCGGGGAGTTGGGACGCGTTTTGACCGGGGCGGATCTCTTCGCCGCGGGCATACAAGGAGACCTTCAACTGCGGGACGTCGCGGCCGCTGACTGCCAGGCCTTGGAGGGCCTGGGCCCCACGGCCCGGCTCGTTATTGCTGAACGTGATGTAGTTCTTGCCAGAGGGGCAGTTGCCGTCGGTCATCACCTGCAGTTGACGTTGATAATGCCAACTGGTCGGTTCGGGCGGTTCGCCGAAGACCTCTTCGAAGTCGCCGTTGCGGATCTCCGGATGCAGCGGATCGGGCAGGACCTGACGACGCGATTCGGCCTCGCCGGTCATCGGAACAAATAACGTGGGTCGCAAAGCCTCCTGGACCAGTTGGCCGTTGACTTTTTTCAGCAGGTAGAGGGTCTGTTGGTAACGTTCACCGACCGGAATCACCATGCGGCCGCCCTCCTTGAGCTGTTCGATGAGTGGTTGCGGCACGCGTTCGGGCGAACAGGTGACGATGATCTTATCGAACGGTGCATGCTCAGGCCACCCCTTGAAGCCGTCGCCGACCATGGCGTGGACATTGTCATAGTGCAATTGCCGCAAGACCCTCGCTGCTCGCCGTCCCAAGGGCTCGACGATCTCGATCGTGTAGACTTCGCGAACCAAGGGGCTGAGCACGGCCGCCTGGTAGCCGCTGCCAGTGCCGATCTCCAAAACTTTATCGGTCGGTTGGGGATCGAGCTGTTCGGTCATGTAGGCGACGACAAACGGGGGGGAGATGGTCTGCCCTTCGCCGATCGGTAACGCCATGTCGAAGTAGGCGTATTTGCGCTGCGCGAGTGGCATGAATTCGTGACGCGGCGTGTTGCGCATGGCGGCAATGACCCGCGGGTTCTTGACCCCGGCGTTGACAATCTCGTCATCGACCATCCGGTTCCGTTCACGCTCGAAGGCGTGGCGGTTCTGCGAACTGGCTTTTTCTGGGGCAGCCGCCAGAAAGCCGAGGAGGGCGAACCACCAGAGGATGCGTCGGATCATGGGACTGTCTCCGTGCGACTGAAATCGTCGGGCAATCCAGCCGTTTTGCCTCGATGCGTGTATCGGGTACTCAGGATTTTGGCGATTCTGGCCATCGCCCGGTACAAGTGCCGGGGCCAAATGGGGGCTGTGGATTACCCAATTGCTTGCTTTACTAGTATGGATTACGTTGGCGACCGATTCTGTGCTGTTCCCCTCTATATTCGGACAGTGAGAATTGTCATAATTGAAACGATAGTCCTTGGGCCCTAGCCATAGATCAGTACATTAATGATCAATCAGTCGCTTAAAAGCCAAATCGTCACCAAGATATTGCCCAGAGTGTTGACACCTGGTCAGTATATTGGGGGGGAATTGAACGCGGTTGTCAAGGATTCTCGTCATGTGAGAGGAAGAGTCTGCTTGGCCTTTCCGGACCTCTACACGATCGGGATGAGTAATCACGGCCTGCAGGTGCTCTATCAAGCGATGAACCAGCGGGAAGACTGGGGTTGCGAGCGAGTCTTTGCTCCGGGGATTGACATGGAGCAGCTTTTGCGCGAGCACAAGCTGCCGCTCTATAGCCTGGAGACCTTTACCCCCCTGGTGGAGTTTGATGTCTTGGGGGTTACGCTTCAGCATGACCTGTCGTACGCGAACGTGTTGACGATCCTCGACCTGGGCGGTGTGCCCTTGCGTGTGGAGGAGCGGTCCATTGAGCATCCGTTGGTGATTGCCGGCGGGCCGTGTGTGCAGAACCCGGAGCCGATGGCGCGGTTTATCGATCTGTTCGTGGTGGGGGACGGTGAGGAGGCCTTGCCGGAGGTCTGCGAGGAGTGGCTTCGGTTGAAGACGGCCGGGCAAGATCGCGAGTCGGCCCTGGCTGGGTTGGCTGCGAGGTTTCCATTTGCCTATGTGCCCCGGTTCTACGCGCCCGAGTATGACGCGCGAGGTCGGGCCCGGGCGCCTCGACCGCTTCGCGACGATGTGCCGTCGGAGGTCCGGCCGGCCGTGGTCGAGGATCTCGATGCGGTGCCGCTTCCCACGTCGCCGGTCGTTCCCAACGTGGAATCGGTTCAAGATCGGATTGCCATTGAGATCATGCGAGGCTGTCCCTGGCGGTGCCGTTTCTGTCAGAGCACGACGATCAAGCGGCCGTTGCGGTTTCGGCGGGTGGAGACGATTGTCGAGGCGGCCTTGGAGTCGTATCGCAACACGGGTTACAACGAGATGTCGCTCTTGTCGCTTTCCACGAGCGACTACCCGCATTTCGAGGAGTTGATGCATCGACTGCAAGCGACTTTTCGGCCGTTGGGCGTGGGGATTTCCGTGCCGAGCTTGCGGGTTAACGAGCAGTTGCAGACGATCAGCGATCTGGTCAACACGGACCGCCATTCTGGTCTGACGTTGGCCCCTGAGGTCGCACGAGATGACATGCGCGAGCAGATCGGCAAGCAGATCAAGAATGAGGTCTTGTTTGAAGGTTGTCGCAATGCGTTTCGGCAAGGCTTTCATCGCGTGAAGCTCTATTTCATGTGCGGTTTTCCCGGTGAACGGGCGGAAGATCTGGACGGGATGATCGACATGGCCGAGACGATCTCGCGAATTGGCAAGGAAGTCACGGGGCGATTTGTCACGGTGGTCGTCAGTGTGTCGAACTTCATTCCCAAGCCTCACACGCCGTTTCAATGGAACGGGATGCAAACCCGGGAGTACTTCCGACATGCCCATCAGTATTTGCGTCAGCGGCGGCGGCTGCGCTGCGTGGAGGTGAAGTGTCACGATATCGAGGGGAGTCTGTTGGAGGGGGTCTTGTCGCGAGGCGACCGTCGTTTGGGCGAGGCGATTGAACTGGCTTGGCGTCGGGGGGCCCGCTTCGACTCGTGGAGCGACCGTCAACAGCCTGAACTCTGGTGGCAAGCCTTGGCGGAAACGGGGATTGACGTCGAACAGGTGCTGCACGAACCGTATGCGATCGATGCCTCGCTCCCCTGGGACCGGATCACAATTCGTCAAGGCCGGGACTACCTTTGCCGGGAATACGCCCGCGCGGTGGAACAGCTGGCGAAGATGCAGGGTGGGACACCGGTGGAGGAGTAGACTGTCTGGGGGGCGGGGCCGAGCCGCACCCGTGTTGGCTTGATCGATTGGCGTTATAATCAACCTGTGTAGTCCCCTGCCCTGCCCCGGAATCTGTTCGTGTTTCTGTGAGTAGCGTGACGCATGCCTTGTTATCGGTTATTGGCGATTGATGTTGACGGGACCTTGGTGAATGTGCGCGATGAGATGACTGCGGCCACACGCGAGGCGCTTGCCCGGGCGCGGAAAGCAGGGATCTACGTTGTGTTGGCCACGGGGCGTCGCTACGGGCGGACGCTCCCTCTGCAGGCGCGGCTGGAAATCGATTTGCCGCTGGTTGCGGCCAGTGGCGCGTTGGTCAAGGATCCTCGCGATCATCGCACGTTGTTTCGGGCGGAGTTTTCCGGGACCGTGCTTTGCCAGGCGTTGGAGGTGTTGGACCGGTGCGGATTCGAGCCGGTGCTCTGTGGCGACACCTATACGGATGGGTTCGAGTTCTATCATGCGCGAAACCGGTTGAAGAGCGAGGAACTGGCCGAGTACCTCCGTTTGAATCCAGACGACGGCTGCTTCTGGCCGGAATTGCTTTCCAGCCCGCCGCCAGGCATTTTTACGGGGTTTGCCATGGGGACACGGCAGCAAATGGTCGACCTGGAGCAGGCGTTGCAGGAGGCGTTTCCAGGCCAATTGGCGACCCATGTGTTGCGCAGCCCTCGGTATACGGGATTCATGTGCGAGTTGGCTCCGGCCGGGGTGAACAAGTGGTCGGGCCTCCGGCGTCTGGCGGATCAGTGGGGAATCGCGGAGAGCGAGATTTGCGCCGTGGGTGATGATGTGAACGACATTCCCATGATTCGTTCGGCCGGATTGGGCGTGGCGATGGGAAATGCGCTGCCTGAGGTCAAGGCGGTGGCCGATCGTGTCGCTCCGAGCCAGGAAGAGGATGGGTTGGTGACGGTGGTCGAGTGGTTGCTGGAGAGCCTCTAACGATCGAGCAAGCATGAACCGCATCGGGGTGATCTGTCTGGCGTGCATTGCAGATCAATCCGCGATTGCCGGAAGCATGGCTCCGTCGGGCCGAACTGGCGTGGGCCGATTTGCCGAAGAAGTCCTGAAGCAACAGCCCCAGCACCAGTCTGCGGCCTCTCTCGTTGCCCGGCTCGACTCGCGTGAAGGTCGAACTCAAGAGGCCATCGGATTCCTGGAAGAGTGCCTCGATCCGGACAAACCGGAGCCCAAGGCCTTGAACCTGCCGGCCAGCTTGAAGCGCAAGGAGGAAGACTACGCCGAGGCTGCCCGCCTCTACCAGTTGGGGGCCAGGCTCCAGCCGCACGATCTGCGCTGGCTTCGTGCCCTCGCCTTGGTGTATGCTCGAACGAAGGACCAGGGGCGATTGGCCGAGGCGTTCGAGAAGGCAGCGTCAGGAGACCCAGATCACCTGGTTTCGCGGGTAAAACTGGCCCGCATGGCCCTCCAGAGGCGGAATTATGAGGATGCGGTTAGATGGGCGAACCAGGCGCTTCAGATCGACGTAACAGAGGCAAGCTTGCACCAACTCCTGGCGGAATCGCTTTCCGGTGGGCATAATTACCAGGAGGCAATCGCCGAGTACGCGATCGCCATCGAGCTTGATCCCACCCCTCCTGGGCCGCATGTAGCCCTGGCTGATGTCTACCTCCAGATAGGGAGGCCGCAGGAGGCTTGTTGAGTGCTGGAGCGGTTGCTCCAACGGGTTCCCGATGATGCGGTTGCCAAGCAGTTGTTGGAGACTCTCAAGGAGAACGGAAAACGTGACGTCCGATAATCATGCGGGGCAAGCTTCCTCTGCCGAGCCTCATGCGAAACTCCAAATTACCCTGGCCGGTTTTCAGAAGCTCATTCGCGATATGTACATGCGCAAGGATGTGGCGCGGGGAGCCGAAGGGACCTTCATGTGGCTGATGGAAGAGGTGGGCGAATTGGCGGCAGCCCTGCGAAGCGGCACCCATGAGGAACTGGCGGCCGAGTTTGCCGATGTCCTGGCTTGGTTGGTGACAATCGCCAACGTGGCCGGAGTGGACCTTACCGAGGCGGTTGCCAAGAAATATGGCGCTGGTTGTCCTGGGTGCGGCCAGTTCACTTGCACTTGCCCTGATGCGGAGAAGCCATGATTCGCTTGCTCGCCGCGGGGTTTCTATGCACGGTATTGGTGGGCGTGGGCGCGGCCGACGAGGAGGCTGTATTGCCTCGAATTGTCGGCGTTCGCGTGGGGTTTGCAGGGCACTATAAGGTTGGGGTGTGGACCCCGGTGGCCGTTACGTTCCAAGGGGGCAATCAGGCGTGGGACGGTCGGGTGGCGGTCACGGTCTTAGACAGCGACGGGGTGCCGGGGCGCCATGTGGCGCCGAGCCAAGGGACGTGCAAGCTGCTGGCGGGGCAAGAGACGACGGTGACGGTTTACGTCAGGTTTGGCCGGATTGAGAGCGAGATGAAGGTGGAGTTTCTGGCGGCCGACAAGGTGGTCGCTGAGCGAACCTTAAAGACCGCGGCGTCTGGCGAACATGTTGGCTTCTCCCCTGCCCTGCTCGCCAGTCAAGATCTGGTGGTTGTCGTGGGGCCTGCGGCGGCAGCCTCTCAAGAGGGCGCGAGTCTACTCGTCCAATCGGCCGAAGAGAAGGCCGACGTAGTGCATGTTGCGGATGTCGCACAGTTGCCTGACCAGTGGTTTGGCTACGAAGGGGTGAACGCGATTCTGCTCTATACGAGCGATCCGAAGCTCTACGGAGCCTTGAAGCCTGATGGGCCCCAGATCGCCGCGTTGGAGCAGTGGATTCGCATGGGCGGAAAACTAGTCCTATGTGTTGGTGAACAGGCCGAACAGGTCCTTCAAACCGGTTCGCCCTTGGCCCGTTTTGCGCCAGGACGTTTGGAGAAGATGGTGCCTGTACGGCAGGCGGCGGCCTTGGAGACTTATGCGGGAAGCTCGGTGGCGATTACCGCCACGGATGGTCGACGTCTGGAGATTCAGGTTCCCCTGTTGGCCGAGGTGGCTGGGCAGGTTGAGGTGCGCGAGACGCGGCTTCCCCTGGTGGTTCGTCGACCGTTGGGATTTGGCCAGATCGTGTTCGTGGCGTTTGATCTGGACCGTCCGCCTTTGAACGACTGGCTGGATCGAGGGCTTTTGGTCCGAAAGCTCTTGGATTTGCCGACTGCACAAGACGAAGAGGTTGCCGACAACCGGGCTGTGATGCATTATGGGTTCACCGACATGGCCGGTCAGTTGCGCAGTGCCCTGGATCACTTTCGCGGTGTGCGTCTGGCCCCGTTTGCCCTCGTGGTCGTAATTGTGATCGGCTACATCTTGGCGATTGGACTGGGGGACTACTTCTTCCTCCGGAAGGTTCTCAAGCGAATGGAACTGACTTGGGTGACGTTTCCGGTGATCGTGGCAGCCGTTTGTGCGGGGGCTTATCTCTTGGCCGGCTGGCTCAAGGGGGATCGCGTGTTGGTCAATCAGATTGATCTGATCGATGTGGACGTCGAGTCGGGCCAGTTGCGGGGAACCGCCTGGGCCAATGTATTCAGCCCGGCGACCGAACGTTACAATCTGGCGTTTCAGGCTCGATCCTTCGGCGGCGGCGAGCTGCGCGACGCGAGCATGTTGACTTCCTGGTTGGGGCTGCCCGGCGAAGCGCTCGGTGGCATGAGCTCGAAGACTGTCGAGCCGATGGGGTGGAAAGGGCCATATGACGTGGCACCCACGCTGGACCGGCTTTGTGGTATGCCGATTCAGATCTGGTCGACCAAGAGTCTGACCGCCCGTTGGACTGCACCTGCCGATGTGATGCCCAAGGCGGAGATCCGCTCCGAAGACCGGCTTCCGGTCGGCTTGATCGTCAATACGCTCGGCTTCACGTTGACTGATTGCATGTTGGCCTACGGGAGCTGGGCTTATGAGCTGGGAACGATCGGCCCAGGCGAGGAGATCCGCGTCGGGCCGATGCTCAAACGGCGAGAACTGCGCACGCTGCTGACCGGCCGCAAGGTACTGTTTGACAAGGACGACAAGCTTCGCGAGGAGATCACGCCCTATGACCAGTCGAGCATTGACCTGGCGTATGTGCTCCGTGCGATGATGTTCTTTCAGGCGGCCGGCGGGAGCCGCTATACGGGCTTGCGCAACGACTACCAGCACTTCGTCGACTTGAGCAACCTGTTGAAGACTGATCGGGCAATTCTCGTGGCCACCGCAGCGAAGCATGTCGAGGGCGAGCGTCCCGGGGCTCTGCTCCTTTGCGATGGACAGCCGCTTTGCGACGCACGTAATCGGCATAGGACGATCTACCGGTTTGTGTTTCCCGTGCGGCCGGAGGGTGAGTAGGGGACGGCGGGATGGTGGGGTGAGAGCTTTTCCTTCAACGATGAGTAGTCCTGGCTGTGATTAGAATACAAGACCTGACGAAAGTTTACGGTGATCTGCGGGCGATTGACGAGTTGACCCTGGAGTTGAATCAGGGGGACTTGTTCGGGTTTATTGGACCCAACGGGTCGGGGAAGACCACGACCATGCGGATCCTGGCCACGTTGCTCCAGCCGAGCTGGGGCGAGGCCTACGTCTGCGACTACTCGATCT
>CAZLDQ010000113.1:0-19046 GCA_964558295.1 uncultured Planctomycetaceae bacterium
AACCTGTAACCCCACGGACCATCCTTCCTGGCACTCAGGCGGTGGCCAGCACCAAAACCCGGCACGACGGCTATTTTGCGTTCCGTGGTCTCCGTGGCGGCGTCTACCAATTGACTACGGCCGATGGCCAAGGCATATGCCGATTGTGGGCCCCGGGTTCAGCCCCTCCGTCAGCGCAAGAAGGCATGCTACTCATCGCCGGAAGCCATACGTTGCGGGGCCAAACCTATACCAGCAATGGGCTCTTCCCTCGCTGGAATCCTGGGCCCGTCGGCTTCTGGCTCACCAATCCGTGGGTCATCGGAGGAATTGTCGCCACAGCGGTAGCCGTCCCGGTGATCATCCATAACACCAACGACGGGCCTCATAGCCCCTGACCTCGCGCTTCGCCACGAGCCTTCTTCGCAAGACTCGGAAACGTCCTTCGGCTCACAGCGATTCCCCCACACCACGCGCCCCGTCGACGCTCGTCACCTGGACGTGATGCTCGCCCGCGGGGCGATTCTCTTTCCAGTCTGGCCAACATCAGAAACCTGACCTTCCCCCAGCCTGGGCTTTCGTGTAGCATTCCGCCGCTTTTTCGCTTTACACCTGCGTTCGTCGTTTCAGGAGCGTCGGACCAGCATCCTCGCGAAATCGCCCATACGACCCGTCGCTACCAGCCGACAGAAAGGAGCTACACGTGGACTATTCGAGAGCCATAACCACCTTTGCCTTTGGATTGGCTTGCCTGGGGCTCCTCACCCCCACCCCGCTCTTGCATGCCGCCTCTCACGAATCCAAGCAGCAGACTCGCGAAATCTCGACAGTGGACGTCGCACTGGACACCGGCGGCGTCTTGCGTGGGCAGGTCGTCAATAGCCAAGGTGTTCCCCTGAAAAATACCTCGCTATCCCTCCGCCAACTCCCGGGAGAGACCGTCACGACAGCAACCGACAATTCCGGCCGCTTCGAGCTGGCTGGCTTGCACGGCGGAACCTGCCAGATCGTAGCCGGCAGCAGTGTCGCCGTCTGCCGACTCTGGTCCCCCGACACCGCTCCTCCCTCGGCTAAACCCGCACTCCTGATCGTCGCAGACGGCCCCCAAGTGTTAGGGCAGCGTGGTCCGATTGCCAACTGGGCCCTCTCCCATCCCTGGATTGTCGCCGGTGTCGTCGCCACAGCGATCGCGGTTCCAGTCGCCATCCACAATCTCGACGATGACGACCCGGTCAGTCCCTAGCCCCGCGATCCTTCGGCGTCCCCTTAACGCCCCATCTGCCGTTGCAAGGCCGCGTTGGCGACCAAGCGCCAACCCACGCTCGCCGCAATGCATTGCCGAGACACCTGTTGCGCCCAACGCCCCCCTCAGTGCCGTCTTCACGGACAACGCAACTGAGCTTGACCCGAGCAGGAGTAAACTGCTATTAACTGCCCCTCACTTATAACGAATTCTCGACATCGCATGATGCCCAAGCTGACATCAGGCGACACGAGCAGGTGGCCAGGCAAGCCACCGCGAGTATTCCGGTCCGTTTCCGTCTTATCACAACTGCCCCAAACACTCTCAATCTTTCTCAAATCATGGGTCATTGCATGGCAAGACAGCCGGCTGGAACCAGGATGCCATATCGTCATTCCGCTGCGTCCCTATTCCTCCTGCTTGGCCTCGTCCTCGTGCTGAGCGGCTGTTCGACACGAATCTATGATGCCAAGAACTTACCGGCAGAGTTGGCGGTTCAGCCGGTCGAGAACCTCAAGAAGGTGAACTTGTCGCGTCTCGGCGGCTATACGCGAAGCAATGAGCTGATTGACCGGGGAGACGTTTTGGAAATCAGCATTGCCACAGACTATAGCGAGCTGCCTCCCTATACAGCCCCCATTCGCGTTGCGGACGATGGAACGGCGAATGTACCCCTGATTGGCAAGATTCATCTGGCGGGTCTGGAGATGGAGGAAGCCGAGCGAATCATCACGGCCGCAGCCATTCAGAACAATGTCTACCGCAATCCGCATGTCACCGTGACGATGAAACGACAGCGTGTGAACCATATCACGGTGATCGGGGCAGTCAAAGAGCCCGGAACCTACCAGTTGCCGCGGGGTTCGAGCTATCTGCTGGCAGCGATCGTGTCGGCAGGCGGATTGGCCGACGACGCCAGTTCCAACGTGGAAGTCCGCCGCTCGGATCTGCTTCGTGGCGACCCCGCTGCGCCGAATCCACCGCAGATCGCTCAGGGAAGCGGCGCCCAATTGGCCGCCTACCATTCGCCCGACGACAGCGTTCCCTGGATTCGTGTCGACTTGGTCAGTGCCGCCCGCGAGGGAAATGGAGGCTATTACCTCAACGATGGCGACGTCGTAATGGTCGCGCCGCAATCACGAAAGCCGATTCAAGTACTAGGGCTCGTAGCCAAACCCGGCGCCTATGATATGCCCTTCAACGAAGACGTTTATCTCTTAGACGCGTTGGCTAAGGCCGGCGGCCGATCCACCGAACTGGCGGACAAGGTTCTCGTCATCCGACAAATTCCCGGCCAAGCCGAACCCGCTCGGATCCAGGTCAGCATTCGTGAAGCGAAATACAACGGAACCGCGAACATTCTGCTGGCCGAGGGAGACATCGTCACCGTCGAGCAGACTCCTATCACATTTGCGTGGGACGCCTTGCAACGATTCTTCCGCTTCAGTGTCGGCAGTTCCGTGGCTTTGTTCTGAAAGAGACTGGTGGTTGGAATGTTGCAAGATCCGATCGAAACCTCGCCCGAACTCAGCCGCCAATCGACGACGCATCTGGTGCACATCATCCTCCAGTTCGCCCTCGCCGTACGGCACCGCAAGAACGTCGTAATCCTGGCCTTGGTCGTCAGTTCGCTGCTCGGCGGCCTCTACTATGCCACGGCAACCCGCTTCTACTCGGCCAAAGCTTCGCTGTTGGTAATGCAAAGCGGCAGCGCCGAAGTGATGTCGCCCTCCATGGCCGCCCAAGGCTCCCGGGGCGACAGCCTGATGCCAACCTACGAAAACCTCCTACGCAGTGCCAAAGTCCTGGAAGGAGCGCTGGCCTATCTTCGCCCCGAAGATCGCATCGATTTCGCCGAGTTGCCCCGTGATCGTTGGACCGGCGTTCTCCAGAAGAACCTGAGCGCCAAGGCAATCCGCGAGACGAATATTATCGAGATCGAGTACACATCCAAGGATCCCGCCGCCGCCGTGGCAATCGTCAACGCAGTGGTTCAGTCGTATCTCGAATTCATGGACCGCACGCATAAGGGGACGGCCATCGCCATCATCAGCATCCTGAGCAAGGAGCGGGCGGAACTGGCCACGCAACTCATGCAAAAAGAGCAGGAATTGCAGGCAGCACGACTCCAGGTCGGCGGGCTGTCGTCTCAAGAGAGTCCACACGTCGTCCATCCCATCGTCAAGCGAGCCATCGACTTCAACGAAGCCTTGATCGATTCACAGAAAAAGCGGCTGGCGCTGGAGGCCTCCTACGCGGCCGTCGACGCCGCAGTCCGAAACGGCGAAGACCTCCATCAGGCGCTCCTCAGCGTAGTGGACGTGGCCGCCCGCGACCTGCTCCTCGGTACTCTCGGCTTCAGTATGGCAGACATCGACAGCCAGAGCGAGGTCGAACGCAATCTCCTCGCCGACAAAACCGAACTGGCCACCCTTCAGCAGCATCTTGGCCCGCGCCACCCGCAAGTAATCGCCCTGACCAACAAAATCCGTCTCGCCGAGGAGTATCTACTGGGCTATCAAGACCGCGTCAAGGAGCGGCTGGCCGGGCTTCAAAACTCGCACCTCGGCCCCATGCTTGTCACAATGCTGCGTCAGCGACTCAACGAGGCCAGACAACACGAGGCGGTCCTCGCTCAGCGTTACCAGGAAGCGATGGCAGAAGCGAATAATCTGACAGGCCAACTGGCTCAAGTTGAGATTCTTGAACATGATCTGACCTGGCTTCGCGACCTTCATGACGTGCTCCTCAAGCGAATCGCGGACCTCGATATGACACATGAAGGCCCGGACATCCGCACCACCATTGTCAGCGAACCGCTCCTCTCCACGACTCCCGTCTCCCCAAGCCTGAGAAAAGTGGGCCTCCTTGTACTGGCAGCCGGCTTGGGAATTGGGCTGTTGTTGGTCTACGTGCTCGATACGCTCGACGACCGTTTCCGTTCCGTCGACGAATTGCAGCAGCAGGTGGGAGCCCCGGTCTTGACCATGATTCGCCCCTTGGCCTCCAGCCCGTACACGGGCCTGGAGTCGTTACAAGTCTACGCTCATCCCGATACCTCCGAGAGCGAAGCGTTCCGCACCCTCCGGACGGCTTTGGCGCTGAACGATCGACCAACCCACCGCCTCGTTGTCACCAGTTCCGAACCCGGCGACGGCAAGACGACCGTCCTCGCCAATCTGGCGATCGCCTGTGCCCAAGCCAAGAAACGAACACTGTTGATTGACGCCGACTTGCGTCGGCCCGGTCTCAGCACATTACTCAACCTGCGGGGCATGGACGGGTTGTCGATGGTGATCCGTGGCCATGGAAGCGTGGTTGACCAAGCCACCGCCCATATCCGCGCCTCGGGATTGGACGGCCTGGACATCCTGCCCGCAGGAACTCGCCCTTCAGATGCCGCCGAATTGTTGGCCCACCCACGCTTCGCGGAACTTCTCGCGTGGGCGGAGACGGTTTACGATCAAATCCTCATCGACAGTCCTCCTACCCTTGCCGCCAGCGATACCGCCATCATCGGCCGACTCTGTGATGGCGTACTTCTGGTCGTCCAGCCGGAGAAGAATCGTCGACGCTTGGTGATGCGAGCAGCCGAAAGCTTGGCCGTGGTCAAAATCCCCTTGCTCGGGATCATCATCAACCGCGTCGCCGCGCAAGGCGACCACAGCTACTACGGATACGGGGAAGGATACGGATGCGATTACCATTACGGCGTTGATCCTTCCCCGGACCACACCAGCGAGCCATCTGAATATGGGATCCCAAGCGATGGACTCTCCCCTGAACTTCACGCCGATCGCGCAGAGCCCTTGCCCCATCCTGGACTGATCACTCCACGAAGAGTCGCTTGACCCCGCGCAAACACGGAGAGCCCCGGAGCGGACCAATGATGCACGCCAAGCTGTCTCTGAGTTCCACCGACGGCACGCCTCTCGGCGGCAATGACTCTGCGGAAACGTTGTTGCTGTACCTGATCGATGGTGGACTGGCAGGCTGTATCTTCGTCGTCCCCTTTCTGCTCGGGGGGCGAATGGCCGTGGGGCAATTCCTTCTCGTCCTCCTGGCGGTCGTTGTTGCCCTGGCTTGGGCAGTGCGACAGGCAATGCGCCGCCATGGAAATTGGCGATGGTCTGGTGCGGAACTGCTCCTGCTGGCCGGCGTGGCCATCCTGGTCCTCCAAATCGTTCCGTTACCGCAATCCGTTCTGAAGTGGCTGGTCCCTTACACCGTTTCTCTCCTGCCGCTCTGGTCACCCGACCAAGCGGCCACCTTCCACCTCGGCCCCTGGTCGCAGATTTCCCTGACCCCAGCCGCCACCCGCGCCGGTCTGACCCTTTTTCTGGCGTACAGCCTCCTCTTTTTGGTCACCGTCCAACGAATCCGCACGCTTGATGATGTGGAACGGATTTTGCGTTGGCTGGCCCTGGCTGCCATGCTCATGGCATCCTTCGGCCTGATCCAATTCTTCACCAACAACGGCAAGTTCTTCTGGTTCTACGAACACCCCTTCTCGAACACCGCCGCAGTGGTCAACGGCAGTTTCACCAATCGCAATCATTTCGCTCATTTCCTCGCGCTGGGCGTTGGGCCGCTGATCTGGTGGATTCAGCACGCATGGCGTTCGCGTCACCATCACACCCGACATCATTTCGCGCAGCACACCCAGGATATCCCCACGATCAAGCTTGGCCCCGGCTTTCGTATCTTGGCGTTTGCCGTCGTCTTGTTCGCGATCTTGCTCTCTCTGTCGCGCGGTGGAGCGTTGGTCACCTTCGTGGCGGTCGCCATCGCCGTTGCCGTCTGCTACCGCGCCGGTGTCCTGAGCTTTCGCCTGGTAGCCGGTCTGGCCGGCACCACCCTTTTGGTCGGCCTGTGCCTGGCAATCTATGGTCAAGAACAGATCGCCAATCGCCTCGACGACTTCGCCCAAGGCAACATCGCCGCTCTTGACGGCGCTCACGGACGCCGCACCATTTGGCAGACGACGCTCAAAGCCATCCCTCATTTTTGGCTCTTCGGTTCCGGCGAAGGAAGCTTCACGCATGTTTATCCGATCTTTCTTCCGTGGCGCAACACGAGCAAATACTATTCGCATGCCGAGAACGGCTACCTGCAAGTGACCCTGGAAACAGGGCTCGTCGGCTTGGTGTTGCTTCTTATCGGCATCGCAGTCTGCAGCTTCTGGTGCCTGAATAGCCTGCGAACCAGTAGTTCAAAGCGTCATCTCACATGTACCGGCGCCGTGGCAGCCGGCCTGGCTGTCAGTGTGTTGCACAGCGTCGTCGACTTCGTCTGGTACGTCCCTGGTTGCATGGCAATCGTGGCGATCCTGGCGGCTTGCGCCTGCCGCCTCCGACAGATGGCCACGGAAAAAGCCTCGCCCTCCTTCGCACATCATCGCCTGCCGCGTGCCGGTGCCGTCGCAATCACGGTGTTTCTCCTGGGGCTCGGCATCTGGATGTCAAGCGACCGCTTGGGCCCCGTCCGTGCAGAACCGAATTGGATCCGCTACTTGATCATGCAACGCAGACCGCTTGACCGTGTGGCGATCGATCCAAACATCGATCATCCGTCGACCGCCGAAGAAGAACGTGATACGCTCCTGGCCATCGAACAAAAAATCGCCGATCACCTGGAAGAGGTCACGCGGTGGGATCCGAATCATACCGAAGCACATTTCGCCTTGGCGGCCTCCTACCTACGGCTCTTCGACCAGCTCCAAGCCGCCTCGTCAATCAATACCATGCCGCTGAGCGAGATCAGTGACGCCGCAAGCCGTTCGCAGTTCGCCTCACGGGAGGCCTTAAACGAGTGGCTCCATCGAGCCATCGGCCCCCATGCTCAACTCCTGGACCGTGCCCTCTGGCACGCGTGGAAGGGCCTGACGATTTGCCCCTTGGAGGGAGCAGGCTACCTCTACCTGGGCGAACTGTGTTTTCTCCAAGGCGCCCCCGCGACAACCAAAACAGCCTATCTCGCCCAAGCACGCCAGGTCGGCCCCTATGATGGAACCGTCCTCTTCTATGCCGGAAAGGAGGCCGCCCGCAACGGCGATCTCGCCCAAGCGCTCACCTGCTGGCAGCAATCGTACAACTGCGGACGTCCCTATCAACATCAGCTGATCAACTTCCTCGTAGGCCGAACCGCACCGGAACACCTCGGCGAGGAAATCCAGTTCATCCTTCAGACCTTCCAGCCCGATATCCACATCCTGCGCCAACTCTTCCGAGCCTATCAGCCAATCGCCAGTGCTGACCAGATGATCGCTCTCCGGCAAGCCTATGCCATGGCGGCCACGGCCGAGGCGGCCCGAGAGAAACAGGACCAGGCGGTTTCCTGTTGGCTCGAAGCCTCGCGGCTCTATGCGCAACTTGGCGATGCCACGCAACAATTGGCCTGCGCCCAGAATGCCGTGCATTCCAATCCCAATCACTTCGAGGCGCGTCTGGTCCTCGCCTCCTGCCTGGCCGACCAACAACATTATGCCGAAGCCGAAGCCCAACTGCGCTGGTGTTTGCAACGCAAACCGAATCACCGACCTTTGGAAGGCAAGCTCCACGAAGTCATCCAAAATCGCATTCGCAGTGAGGGGCAAACCGCAATACACGTCTCGCCGGAAGCCCCACGACGATGAATCCACTCCGTTCCCAACCAAGGAATTCCTCCTTGACGACAATATTCCGTGACACGCCCGCGTCGGACGCGTCGAGCCAACAGCTCCTCGACCGAGACGCCCGATGGCGCCATGTCCTGCGGCAGATGACCTGCGCCGCCGCGTTGTTGCCGGTTTTCGTGGCCTGCTACTACATCGCATACAGTCTCCGTTTTGAGGGCCAACTCGGCCCCAGCGAACTACGAAGGTTTACCGCCACGGTCGCCTACGTCGTCATGTTCAAGGTGGTGTTTTTCGGCTGGTTCGGCGTCTACCGGGGCTGGACACGCTTCGTCACCTTCTACGATCTCGTCGCCCTGGTGCAAGCCTCGTTCAGCAGTCTCTTGCTGACGATCATGATCGATCGGTTCTTTCTCCTGGTCCACACCATTCCTCGAAGCGTCATCCTCCTCGACTTCGGAGTGACGATTGTCGTGGTCGGGGGAATCCGCGCCGCAATCCGCGCAGTGCACGAACGCAACTGGTTGCCCTTCCTCGCATCCGACAAGGTGCCGGCATTCATCGTCGGCGCCAACGATGCCGGCGAGACCCTCCTGCGCACGATCATCCGCAACGGCCGCCTCACGTACCACGTCGTCGGCTTCCTCGATGACGATGTCCGCCGCCTCGGCACACGAATCGGCGGGGTACCGGTAATCGGCCGAGTTGACCAAACCTGCATGCTGGCCGAACGCCATGGCGTCCGAGAGGTATTGATCGCAGCGGATGCCCTCACCGGACGCCAGGTAAGACAACTCGTCGACCAAGCCCGACGCCATGCGATTCGGGTTACCGTGCTCCCCAGCTATGAACAATTGCTCAAAGGCAACCTCACGCTTCGCCCCCAACCCGTCTCGATCCACGACATCCTCCGCCGGGAACCCGTGCAACTGGAAATCGATAATCTGCGTGACTGGATCGACCATCGCACGCTCCTGGTTACGGGAAGCGCCGGGAGTATCGGTTCGGAAATCTGCCGGCAGTTGCTCAAGTTCGCCCCACGCAAACTGCTCCTGGTCGACCGTTCCGAGACCGGCCAATTCTTCCTGGAACGCGAGTTGCGAGCCCTGGCGCCCGAAGCGAACCTGGAAGTCTGCATCGCCGATATCCTCGACGAAAACCGAGTACGAGCCTTGCTTCGCCAGCACCAGCCGCAGATCATCTTCCATGCGGCCGCCTATAAGCACGTCCCCCTGATGGAGTCTCATCCCGGAGAAGCGGTCAAGAACATCATCCTGGCCACCCGCCGTTTGGCCGACTTGGCCATGGCACACAAGGTGGAATCCTTCGTGATGATCTCGACCGACAAGGCCGTCAATCCGACCAGCGTGATGGGCGCATGCAAACGGGCAGCCGAACTCTACGTGCAGTCGCTCACGGAACTGTCCAACTGCCGCTTCATCACGGTCCGCTTCGGTAATGTGCTCGACTCGGCCGGCAGCGTCGTGCAGGTTTTTCGCCAACAGATTGCCGCCGGCGGACCGGTCACGATTACCGACGAACGGATGGAGCGGTTCTTCATGACAATCCCCGATGCGGCCCGCTTGGTCATTCAAGCCGGCATCATTGGCAACAGCGGCGAAATTCTTATGCTCGACATGGGGGAACCGGTCCGAATCGTCGATCTAGCCTCCGACATGATTCGTCTCTCCGGTCTCGAGGTAGGGCGTGATATCGATATCGAAGTGGTTGGCATGCGGCCAGGGGAAAAGCTAGTCGAAGAACTCCAGGCGGACGGCGAAACCTATCTCCCCACCCGGCACCCAAAGATCATGATCGCCGACGGGCGACGTTGCGATCCCCATGCGATTCTCGTCGCCGTTGAACAACTGCAGGAACTGGCCGATGAAGACCCACAGTTGGTCCTTCAGCACTTGCAGCGGCTCATCCCCGAATACCGGGGCGCGGAACGTCCGAACACACTTCGCCGCGCAGCGTAAGGGCGACCGAAGGGGCTCCTGCCCGGCACAGGCTTCTCGATCGTCGATCTGCGGCGATGCGCAGTGTTGCCGCGATGCGACAACAGCTTCCCGCGCGAAACCACGCCCCTGCCTGGTCCCATTCTGCCGGCCGCCGAAAGCATTCGCCTACCACCAGACGCCGTCCCAGTTCAACACATAATCAATCGCCGCAATCTCGTCGCGTTTGTTCTCCTGGCCACCATGAACACGCCCCCATGCAACTCCATAGGCCCAGGCCGCATACTGCAAATCGGCAATCGTGGCGTCAAGGCCCAGACGTTGATAGAGTGCGCCCTTCGCAGAATCATCGATGACCACCGCGCTCGACTCGCCAACATCTCCGACCGTACCAGTCTCGGCAACTGCATTTCCCCGATCGAAGAGTCTCGCACGTTTGCTCCCCGTGTCCCAGTCAAACCAGCAAGCTTTCTCATCGGAGCCAACGGCGATGGATCCGGCGGTGTCGGTGGGTGAGCCCCCCCTACTCCCGCCTGTTGCCACAGCGTTAGCCAATCCCTCGCCGCTCATCACGGAATGTGAATACTCCCCACCAGAAAGCGAAGCCTCGGACGAATCGACCGTATCGACAACATTTCCCGCGGGACCATCCCAGTCAAGCCGCACCAGACCGCCTCGGCTATCCGCTTTCACGTGCGGACCGGCGTCTGGAAGAGTCTCATGTTCCGTGCCTTGCGGCTCATCGGCAAAGCGCTGGAAGCTCACCCGCGTCACCGACGTCGTACTGAAGCTGTATTCCACGCCGTTGATCGTCAACCTGTGCATCGAGCCCACCGTGTGGGTGAATTGGTCGTCTGCGCCGGTGCCGAAGACATAAACCGTGTCCCCGACCTGGGTGACAAGATTCGTGATCCGCAGGTCAACGTCGTCATTGACCTCCCAGCCCGACACATAGGCGTGCAGGTAAAACGTCTGACCGGCCGAGGCAACCACGTCAATCCGTTCGTAGTTGCCCGTCGAATAGCTGCCGGCCAAAAACTGCTGATTCGCGTCGAACAGTTCCAAGTCGATGTCGCCCCGCCAATTGGCGAACAGGGCTTCAAAGGTGACCAGACCTTGCAGGCCGGCGGTGAAGACGAACCACTGCCCATCCCCGCCAATGCGGTTATCAAGGCGTTGTTCTTGTCGAGCCCCGCTCCCATCCGGCGTCGCGGAACCCGCGTCCAACTGAATGTTGATCGTATAATGCCCCAAACCACCGGACGTTCCCAGGCCAATCGTATACGACTGTCCGGCAACAACCTGTAGCGACACGGTGTTGCCCGGCGACTCCAAAACGGTCCCTCCTGACGCCAGATCCCAATGGGTCCCCATCGTACCATCGGCGTTCAACGAGAACGTGACCTTCCCGGTCTGACCAGCCGTGAACGTGAAGTAGTCGTGATCGCCCAATTGCGCAACAACGCCGGAAATCGATCGAGTATCGTGAATCGTGCCAAGCTGGAAGGCAGCGCTCGCGCTGGATCCGAAATCATCGGCCGGCATGATCGCGTCAAGAGCCCGCTGGATATTCAAACGCAGATACTCTTGATGGGTCACCGCGTCATAAATCGTATCGGCCGTATTGCGCATCACCTCGTAGAGCATGTCCTGAGTGATGCTGTGGACTCCCACGAACTCGTATGCCTGACGCAACAGGACACTGGCTGCCGCCACATATGGGGCGGCCATGCTGGTCCCCGAGAAACGGGCAAAATCGTCGTCGATGCCGTTGCGGTTGCCGAGGTAATCGGGCACGGTGCTTAACACACTGCGTCCGGGGGCGGCAATCGCCAGACTGTGACGCTGCGAGTAGTAACTCAACGACCCATCGTTGTCGACCGACATGACCGGCACAACATGGCTGCTGGACGCCGGGTAGCTCAAGCCCGACGATTGATAGCTGCTGAAACTGTTCCCTGCCGCAACGGCAATGAACACGCCGTCGGCCTCCAACAGGGCCAGCTCGTCCTCGATGATCGACCAAGCCGGCTCCGTCACGCCATTCCACGTCGTGCCGAACGAGAGGTTTACGGTCGTGATGGGATTGGCAAACGCATTCAGATGGGTATGGACCCACTGCAAGGCCTGTTCGACCCATTGAAAACTGCCATTGCCCGAGTCGTCGAACACCCGCAGACTAACCAAGTCGACCCCCGAGGCCACCCCCGGACACGAACTATCCTGACTGGCAATGATCCCGGCCACGTGCGTTCCGTGCGAGCCGGCGTTCCCATCGTCATACGGATCCGCGTCGTTTTCCGCGAAGTCGTATCCGCCAACCACCTGATACCCTTCGCCATAGCCACTGCCGAAGGCCGTGTGACGGTAAGCGATTCCCGTATCGATCACCACCACCGTCTGCCCCGTGCCGTCAAAACCGTAGGTCGCCTGGGCCGTGGCCAATCCGGTCAACACGTCGGCTGCGGCCGATGTCGGGAAGACTGCTGAAACACTCGGCGCAACCGCAATAGTCTCCAACTCCGAATCGAGGGTCGGACTAGCCGAGAGCAACAGGCGAGGTTCAATGGATTCGAATCGCGCAATGCGACCGACGACGCGGCGCCAAGGGGACGCTCGCATGACGACATGCCTCCGCAAATTGAAGTGGAAGTGGAGCGATGAGTCAATCAAGGGGAAAAGGCTCAAACGGCGCCGCAGCGCTCGCTTGGTCCAATCCCGGGTGCAAAATCAGGTCAACTTCCCTGCGGCGATCGATGAGACTCCGCCGCGACGTTCGAACGAACGTTTTTTGACGGGAATGCTTCAGGCGTACCCACGCCTGCGAAACTATAGATCACGCTTGTGGGCATGCAACGAAGAAACGCTCCCACCTGAATCGAGCCCCGATGCAGCGAAGCGCATCCGGCAACAACCAACGGCAGCGTCTCCTGTCAGCGTAGCCAAATCGCAACAAAGTGGCGACGATTCAACACTCGGCCTGCCACCGTGTGACGAACCGGCCCCAATTTGCAGTTGGAATCGCCCCCCCATAAATCCAAGGGAGGGGATGGCTGGCCTTGACACTCCCGGGAGATCCTGCAACACTGTCTCCCTCCTCTCCCCCCCATCCGGAGAAACTGGCGACGTGTCTCGTTCTGCCCCTCGTCTTGTCGACTGTATCTTCAGACGCCATGGCGACCAGCCTGGCTTGGCTGGCGGTCGAAACAACGATGGCGCGGCCAGCCTGCCCGTCCCCCCAAGCCCCCGTCCCCACTACCTCCGAATCAACTTCAGGTCGAGCCACTTGACCAACGGCGTTTACGCCGCCAGTCGGTGGGTGACAGTGATCGTCCTGGCCAAGCTGGGCACCACCGAGATGATCGGACTGATGCTCTTTGCCCTGGCGATTGCCAACCCCATCTCAACGGTCGCCAATCTTGGACTCCGCACCGTGCTGATCACCGATGCCCGACATGAGTATCGGTTTAGAGACTACTTTGGCCTGCGTCTGCTCACCTCGCTGCTGGCAGTCCCCACCACCGGCCTGCTTGTCCTGCTACTCGGCTACGAATTACGAATGGTGCTGCTGGTCCTCGTGGTAGCCATGGGCAGGTTCTTCGAATCCCTCAGCGACATCATCTATGGCGTGTTCCAACAACAGGAACGGATGGACTGGATCGCCATCTCCATAATGATCCGAGAGCCAATGATTGTCGCCTTGCTGGTCTTGGGAGTAGGCCTTACCGGAGACCTGCTTTGGGGGATGCTTGGCCTTCCCCTGATCGCCGGCCTCGTCTTGGTCGGCTACGACCTTCGCAAAGTCAACTAGATACTCCGCCCCCCCACCTGCCCGCTCGCCACCCAACCGCCCCTTGCCGCAGCACACCACTCCGGGCGACGTGGTAATTTTCTTCTCTTCAAACCGTTGCGACGTCTAGCCACTCCCGCCGGACTTGTCCTGATCATCATCTCCGTCGCCTTCAATCTCCCCCGCTACTTCATCGAGTACTACCTCGGCGTGCACGCATTGGGGGTCTTCGGGGCGATAACCAGCCTGACGCTTGCGCCGACCCAGTTGGTGGTTGCCATGGGAAGCGCCATCAGTCCTCGATTGGCCAAGTACTATGCGGCGCGAAATCTACGAGCCTTCGGCCGCCTGGTCCTTGGCCAGATGGCGATCCTCGCCGGCATGGGACTTGGCGGCGTCCTGTTCATGGCCGTGTGGGGACAGACCGTCTTGACCCTTCTGTATGACGCACAGATCGCCGCCCACACGCGTCTGGCCGTCTACCTGATGATTACCGCCGCCCTGTTGGATTTCAACGCCCCCTTGCACCGCTCCCTGGATGCCATGCGTTGCTTTTGGACCCATGTGGCCGTTCGATTATTCGGCCTTTTGCTCCTGCTAGCCCTCTTGCCTGTGTTCATTACGACCTGGGGATTGGAAGGCGCAGCCTGGGCAATGATCATTGGCGTGTTGAGTACCACCGCCGCCTACCTCGGCACCGTCGGGTATTGGCTACTTCGGTCCTCACAGCTAACACCGGCCACGAGCAGCACGCACGACCAGCGGCAGGCGGTCCCCCCGCTCCATACGCCACACAGGCCAACACAAATGTGCACCGGGCCGAGTCAACACCTCGATTGACATCTCCTTCCGATTCGGCTAGACTCCCGCCTTCCTTTCACGAGCGGCCAGAAAGGCCCCAGATTCCTCAGGGTGCCCAGACACCTGCGTCCCCGGCGTAGCCATCTCAGACGCAACAGCCAGAAAGCACTGACGATGTGTGGCATCTTTGGCCAAATCACCCCCGGCAGGCCCGTCGATTTGCAGGCCTGCTATCGGGCGACGCAGACGCTGGCCCATCGAGGCCCTGATGGCCTCGGAATCCTCGTAGGACGTCTACAAAACCGGGCGACCACGTTCGCGCTACATCCTACGGTCGCCCAACTCCGCAATCAGGCCCCCCCGCAAAGTGACCTCTTTCTCGGGCATCGGCGTCTGGCAATCCTCGATCTTGCTCCCGAAGCCTTCCAGCCCATGACCAACGAAGACCGAACCGTCTGGGTTGTCTTCAACGGCGAGATCTACAACCATCAAGAGTTGAGAGCACGCCTCCTGGCCCACGGCCATCAATTCCGTACAGACCATTCCGATACCGAAACACTCGTCCACGGATACGAAGAATGGGGAGACCGGCTCGTCGATGAGCTCCGCGGCATGTTCGCCTTTGGCCTCGTCGACCTTCGAAAGCGGACGCTCCTGCTAGCACGCGATCGTTTTGGGGAAAAACCGCTCTACTATGCCTCCGGTGCGTGGGGCGTGGCGTTTGCCTCCGAACTCAAAGCCCTCACCGGCTTGGCCGAAGTGGATCTCACGCTGTCGCCAGACGCCTTGGTCGACTATTTCGCCCACAGTTTCATCCCGGCTCCCAGAACCATCTATCAAAAGGTCCAAAAGCTACGAGCAGCCGAGCAGGTAACAATCAGTCTCGACACCCCCGACTTGGTCCGGCCTTCCATCTACTGGTCCTGTGTCTACAAGCCGGAGGTGGGAGCTTCGAAAGCCCGGTGGCGTGAGGAATTCGGGGCCCAGCTTCAGGACGCCATCCATCTGCGGCTCATGAGCGACGTCCCCCTGGGAATGTTTCTGTCGGGAGGGTTGGATTCAACCATCGTCGTGGCCGAAGCCAGTCGGAAGGTTCCCCATCAACTAAGCACATTCTCCATTGGCTTCACCGAAAAAACTTTTGACGAATTGCCTTATGCGGAACGGGTTGCCGCACATTATCAGACACGCCACCACCAGAAAATACTCCGTCCGGCGGATCTTCTCGACGCCGTCCCACGAATCACCAAGGTCTTCGACGAACCGTTTGCCGATTCCAGTGCCATTCCGATGTATGTCGTGTCCTGCCTGGCACGCGAACATGTCACCGTAGCCCTCTCGGGTGATGGCGGAGACGAACTGCTGGCCGGTTATCCCCGTTATCAATTTCATTGGCGTCTGGCGCGGAAGCTCGCCCCCTGGCCGTCCTTTCTACTTGATGGCGTGATGCGTTCGTTGACCGCAGCTTGGCCTGAATGGCTGCGGGGGCGAGGAATGTTGCGGTTTCTAATCCGTAACACAAAAACCCGCTACATGAATGTGTTTCTTGATGACTGCCTGACCGGCTTGGCGATCCAAAACCTGGCTCCCAACTGGCAGAACTCGCTGGAAGCCGCTTGGCCCGACGCCCTCCGCCATCCTATCGACCAGATGTGCCTGCATGATCAACGCATCTACATTCCCGAAGATTTGATGGTCAAGGTTGACCGGACCAGTATGGCCACCTCGCTGGAAGCCCGGGCACCACTGCTTGATCACAAGTTGTTCGAGTTCGTCGGCCGCATGCCGTTGGAAACGAGATTCGATGGCCGACACGGCAAGCTTCCGTTCCGCCAGCAGCTCACTGCCGATCTCGGGCCGGATTTTGTCGCGCGTCCCAAACAAGGCTTCGCCGTTCCCTTAGACCTCTGGTTCCGTCATGAGTTGCGTGACGACTTGTACGCCACGTTGCTCAGCCCTGAAGCCTTAGTGACATCCCTCTTTGGACGCCAGACGGTCGAAACGCTGATCCAAAACCTCTGGCGAGGAGGCCGCGCACAGGGCCCAAGGCTATGGCGGCTTTACATGTTGGAGAAATGGCACGAAAACCATGGCCAGTGCAGATCCGACTCCCCAACGTCCGCCGACTGCCTGAAGGCCGCCTGACTCCCCTGGACACTGTCGATGAGCCCATCCCATTCCCGGGAAAATATGGTACACCGCAAGCCTGAACCAATCCGAGTCCTCCATATCTTCGGCCGCTTGGCCCAGGGCGGCGCTGAGACTCGCACCTTGGAACTTCTCGGGCGGCTCGATCCCCGTGAGTATCAGGTTGACTTCTGCTCGCTTTCCACCCAGCCCGCCGAACTCGACCACCAAGCTCGCCAGTGGGGAAGCACGATTCACCGTCTCGGTTTACGTCACTGGGGATTCTCCTCCAGGTTCCGCAATTTGCTGCGTCAAGAGCGGTACGATGTCGTCCACTCACACGTCCACTTGGCGTCCGGCTTTTTGCTCCGCCTGGCAGCCCAATGTAATGTGCCGGTTCGCATCACCCATTTCCGCAGTACGGATGACGGCCATGCCGACACTCCACTTCGTGCCGCTTACCGCCGTCTGATGCGACGTTGGATCGACCGGTATTCCACCCATATTCTCGGCGTCAGCCAATGGGCTTTGACGTGTGCCTGGAAACCGGATTGGCAGTCCGACCCCCGCTGCCAGGTAATCTACAATGGCCTGGACGAGACACGCTTCCAGGACCGCGAAGCGACGCTCTCGATCCGCCATGAGTTCGGCATCGACGAGAAGGTTCCTCTCTACCTCCACGTCGGGCGGATCACCGAAGCCAAGAACCACCTTCGGTTGATCGATCTCTTCGCCACCTTGCGTGAGTACCAGCCAAACGCCCGTCTTCTCCTCGTCGGGCGAGGCGCCCCGGAACTGGAAGAGCGTGTACGCCAACGGATCACCGCACGAGCCCTTGAAAAGGCCATCCTCTGCACCGGTGGAAGAACGGACGTGCCACGTTTCCTGGCAGCGGCCGACGCAATGATTTTTCCCTCGCTCTGGGAGGGGCTGCCCGGCGCGGTCCTTGAAGCTTGCCTGGTGGGAACCCCTGTCGTCGCCAGCGATCTCCCCTGTATTCGCGAAATCGCCGCTCAGCTTCCCGGAGTCCACTGCCTCCCGCTGGCCGCGAGCAATGAACAGTGGACAAGGGCCGTGCTGCAAGCCGCACGCGAGAAACGACCGAAGGATCAGGCCTTCCGCCAATTCGCCCAAAGTGTCTTCACACTCGAACGGTGTGCCCGATCGATCTGTCAAGTCTGGCAAACGAGCAAACCCCGAGCGCGTGAGGCGGCCTGATGGAACGACCTGCGTTAATCCTGGCCTTTATCGCAGCGGGAAGCGGTATCATCTTTCGTCGGTTTTTCCAAGAAATCGGCCTCCAGATGCCGTGGTTCCTTCAGTTGTTGCTCTACCTTCCCGCCGTTCTCCTCGGAACTCGCAGTTGGCTGCGTACCCCCTCGTTCGCGCGTTCCTTGCCGGTCATTGCCTGTTCCCTCGTCCCCCTAATTGGCCTCCTCTACGCCGAGCCCACCAAGAGCGGAGGCAAGTACTTTCTCCCCATCTTTTTCAGCATTCCCCTGCCCGTCGCCGCCCTGATCGTGGAACAGAGAGCCTGGTGGCTCTGCGCGAAAACGTTCGTCAACACCTGCCTGGTCGTCCTGGCAATGACGACCTGGTTCGAATGCTATATCTTCCACGGAATCCCTTCGTTTCCGCATCGTTTCGGAACCTATTTCAGTTACATTCACGGCAACGCGCAGGGCGACCCCAACCAGTTCGGCACCCTGATGGCGATCTCCAGCATCTTGGCTTTAATCTGTTACATCTATGGATTTCCCCGCAACGGCCGGCCAGCCGTCGCCTGCCTCATCCAGCACCGGAATCGCTATTTGACCAGCAGCATCCTGCTCAGCCTCGGCTGCCTCTTGAGCGCCTCCCGCGGCGCATTTGCCGCGTGGTTCGTCGGCATGGGGATCCTGTTTCTGTTTGGCACCAAAGCACTTCCTGCCAACCGGCTTCGCAACCTCGTGGCCTCGGCAGGAGCGATCCTTGCCTTATGCCTGTTCAGCGTCATCGCCTTCGATAATGCCCTCTGGGGCGAGCTTCTGAATCGTCTTGTCGGTGAGCGATCCGGAAGCGTCACCACGTTCGGCGGCCGCCAAACGCTCTGGCAAGGCGGACTCAGCATCTGGCTGTCAAGTCCGACCTCCATCTTGCTAGGTGCAGGAACGGGAGCCGCGGAACGCAAACTCGCCAAAATCGTGCCCGAACTCGCCTTGATCGACCAGTATGGCGAGGCCTACGTCAGCGCTCACAGCGCTTACATCGAATTACTCGCCAGTTTTGGACTGTTGGGAGTCATTCCCGGGGTGTGCTTGACCGTCACCATGTTTTACCGGGCACGACAAGCCGATCTTCACGACGGAAACGTAGCGAGAGTCGCCCTCCTCGTGACCATCTTTGTGCGTTCCTTTGCCACCGCGACGTTTCGCGAACCTTGCTGGCTCGCCTTCGCGGCATTAACGCTCGCAATGCTCTCGACGGCGCCACGCCCCGTCATCAGACGCCCCCCCTCGTTCTTGCCCCCTATCGACCAGTTGTCTTCCGGCTTTC
>CAZLDQ010000114.1:0-18781 GCA_964558295.1 uncultured Planctomycetaceae bacterium
CATCTGAGGCGTGAGTTGGATCATGACGTGCGGTTCCAGAAGCTGCGGCTCAGCGTCGCCAGATCGGGCGCCGCGACGTCCTGGAGCGAAAGCCGCATCTTCCTCCCAGCCCCGTCCTCCTATTCGACGGTGCATGTACAAGACCCGACCGAGGCAGGACCGGCCAACTCCAGAAATGCCCCCGCCGTGCTCCCTTCCGCCGACTCCGCCTCCGCCGCGGCGTGCCGCTCAAGCCGCTCCTTGAGGCGGTAGTAATCCAACCGCAGCGCCCGGGCGGTAGGATGGAGGCCATGCCTGCCGGCCGTCCTCACCGCGACGTCCCACAGCGTGTCGGGGATGCGCGAGCGCGGCCGGTGCGTCTTTCGCCAGCGATCAAACTGCCGTCGAACAACCTCCAGCTTGGCGGGAAGGCCCGCAGTCTTGCGAGTCTTCATCAGCTGTTCTCCTCACTATCGTGATCCGACAGCCAACGATACCATACCCCTCCAAGCAGTTCATGCACGCCTGCCGAAAGGACACCAACTGGTGCACGTTTTGGGGCAAGCGGCAGGGCGTGCCGGACAATGTGGTCGAAGGGATCGCCCTGATGAACGATCCCGGAAACCCGTGGAAGGTATGTCCGTGGTTCACACGGTATGGCTTCATCTCGCCTTCGCCGTTCAATTTCATCGACCAGCCGTGGCAACTGGCCGCGGGCAAGTCGGTAAAGTTTAGTTACCGCGTGCTGCTCTACGCGGGTGATCCGCAGCAGGGAGACGTGGAGGAAGTGTTCAAGGCGTGGACGCAGGGGTGAGGGGACATGCGAAATGCTGAATGATGAATCGGGGCGGGGCAGACCAAATGGGGCCGGGGAGACAAGACGGCGAGGCAGTCTTCGGGTTTTGGCCTTTCGTCATTCCTTCGTCATTTGATCTGTTGACATTCGAAATTGTCCTCCGCCGTTTTCAAGGTTCTTCGCAATCGATTACCGATCTTGTCCGCCCAGAGCCAGTCGGTCATTGGCGGAGGCGATAGACGCGGAGCATGGTGGGCGGCGGCGGATCACCGGGATGAGGGCGGTCGCGATTGGCCGGAAGGGTTTCCCAGCGGAGCAGGAAACGCGTGTCTGGATCGTCGGCCTGTCCGAGGTCTTCCATCGTGCGCACTCCCATGCCCGGACGCGAGGATTCGACTTTGCCGAAATCCTCCGGCAGTAGAGGGCGACGAATGGTGGCGTTACCCGTCGGTTTGAGCGAGGTTTCGTCGAGCTTCCAAGTGCCAGATCCGTACTTGATGTGGCTATAGGCCTGCGGGAGTGCTCCGGCTGGTTGAACGGTTACTGGCCCGAGACCGATTCCGAAGCCAATGGATCCTCCGCCTTGGAACTCCCAGCGATAGGCCCAGTCGCTCGTTTGGTAGATCTTCCAGCCTTTGGCCTCGCGGCGTGCGTTGTAAATCTGCGTATTACCGGCGGCGTCGAATTTGTGGTAGCCAAGGACGACGCGCTTCTGGGAGTCGAAGCCGATCTTCGTGTTGCCGTTGAGGATTCCACCGCCCGGCGGAACTGGGTCGACAATCTCGGCAGTTGCAATTGTGATGGGCAGCGTCAGGGGCTTGCCGTCGCTGGTTTCCCAGTGGACGAGGTCCTTGCTTCGAGCGTAGCACAGATCGTGGTTTGTGGCGCAGTCGGGCGTATTGCGCCAGACCCAACAAACGTGAAATATACCCTCGGAATCTCGCTCCGGTCCGACGAAATAAGCGTTCATCTTCCCGTTGCCCGAGAAGAGCGGTTGATCCAGCAACCGCCGCCAGGTCTTTGTAGTCAGATCGTAGACATTCCAGATCTGCTCGCCGTTGCCGCTTCGGCCATCGCGGTAGGTGAAGAGCAATTCGCCGTTCGTACCGCGCAGGAAACGCGGATAGGTGCATCGCTTTTCATTGCGACCGACCATACTGGGAACCGGTTCGAGGCTGGCAATGTCATACGGCTTCTTGCTGCGGAAATAGATTAAAGGAACGCAGTGCATATTGCCGCTGACGTGGAGATATCCTTCGTCGTCCAACGCCATGGTGACATAGTTGTGACTATCCCAGCCCACGCGAGACGGCAGGCGGACCAATTGCCACTGGTCGGAGTCGACTGTCCGGAAGCCGGCCGTCATCTGACGCTCAGCATCGAAGAACACGACGTACTGTCGCTTCCCATGAGTCAACAAGGCAAATCGGACCGGATGGCCCGACCAGACGGGGGCGATGTCGACAACGTCCTTCGTGCCGGCCCATGCGGAGGAGGACACAAGGAAACTCAGGACAACGACCTGTAGTCCGGCGGTCATCAGACACGTTCGAACACGCGGCATACTCACTCTCACTTTCCTGCGGCCCAGCGGATCCCACGGTGGATCAACTCAGCGTAGTTCGGATTCTCGTAGGCCCTGCTGTCGTGACCCAGCATCAGGTAGAAGACCGGACTCTTACCATAAGTGTGTACCCAGGCTAGTTCGGGATCGTTCTTGGGATGATCGGTTTTCAACAAAACCTTGGCGTTTGGCACGGTGTAGAAATCCTTGTACGTCTCGTCGTGGATCTGGAAATTCTTTAAGCCTTTGGTGAGCGGGTGCTCCTGGTCGACCCCCGGTCCCGTCCGGTCCTCCTCATGCGACGAGCTTGACTTGGGGCAGGGCTGGCCGTCGCTCACGCACTCGGCAAAGATGTATTTTCCGCCGATGATCTTACGATACTCGTTCCAGTCCCGATGAGCTCCCAAGTTGTGATGGAGTGCAACAACGCCAATTCCACGGTTGAGCAAGTCGACGAAAGCCTTTTGCTCTTCGGGCGTGATGCTGCCGGTCATGTCGTACATCACGATCGTGTCGTACTGCTTCTCCAACCCCGGCTTGAGGAGGCCGGCGTCCTGGGGCATGTGGGCCACCGTGTAGGTGATGTCCGCCATCCCGTCGAACATTGCGAAGAAAGCCTTTTCATCAAACGCGTGTCCACCAACGAGCAACAGTACACGGAACTTGCCCGGCACCGGTTCTGCCGCCATAAGTGAACCGGCAAGCGATCCGAGCCATACGCCTAGCAGCAGTGAATAGAGGCCTCGCATGGGAGTCTCCTTGCTTATGTGGGAGCATCAGGACCACTCTACGAAGCCGGCGAGCGGGCGTCAAGAAGCCGAAGCAGATCGGGGAACGGATTGCGTGTCACCCCAATCGGGCGGGAAAGAATCCGGCCGCTCACGGGATGGTCAATCTGCGGCCAAACAAGGCGTTCCGCTATACGTATCCGTTTTCCGATGACGTCCTCGCCCGGCTGGCGTATTACTTTGAATTTGACTATGTCGACAGACGTGACCCGGCGGAGTACATCAAGCCGGTACTGGACGCGGTGGAGAAATGGCATCAGCTCTACGGAGCGGTCATCCTGCGCGCCTGGGATCGGCCCGACGGGCTGTTGATCCTCCACGACACGCGTCCCTGCGCCACGGCCTTTCAGCATCGGATGACGGGGCTGGATCGAGAGCTGCGATTCGGGACGCTCGCTCAGAAGGATCTTGCAGCATGCCGCTGACCGTGCGGACGACCAGACAGTGGAGCCTGAGAAGACCCAGCGTCTTCTGAACCAATGGGTTAATGACCGGTTGATGGTCTGTCTGGATGTGCGTTACCTGAGTTTGGCCCTGTGGGGAGCTGAATCGGACAGATATCACTCCTAGTGCCATTTCGTCGTCCGCACGAAGCTTCAACCACGATCCGGCCGGCCGTACTCTCCTTCAATCGTTGGTAATCGGCTTGGTACCGCCAAGCCGACCCACGTCAAGAACGCGGCCAGCAGTGGATAGCCGCTTTCGGTTAAAATTGACTCGGGATGAAATTGCAGGCCGAGAACCGGGCGCTGGCGATGGCGAATTGCCATGACCGTCCCGTCCTCCGTCCAGGCGGCGACTTCCAGGCATGCGGGCAACGAGGTTTTCTCGACGACCAAGGAATGGTAACGGCAGCCGACGAGTGGGTTGGGCAGACCAGCAAAAACCTGTCGACCGTCGTGATGAATGCGGGAGGTCCGTCCGTGCACGGGCTCTGGGGCTCGGACGATGCGGCCGCCCAGCGCTTCGGCAATCGTCTGATGTCCCAGGCAGACCCCCAGGAGCGGCACCTCGTCCACAAGTTCCCGTACGAGTTCCAGTGAGCAGCCTGCCTCACGAGGGGAGCAGGGACCTGGCGAAAGCACCACTGCGTCAGGCCGTAAGGCCCGCACTTCCGCCACGCTAATCGCCGTGTTACGCACCACGCGAGTTGTCTGCCCAAGCTGCTGGAAATAGCGGGCCAGGTTGAAGACGAAACTGTCGTAGTTGTCGATGAGGAGGAGCATGAGGCAGAGGGCAGTGGAGCGATAGGTTTTGTGGGGTTTACGATTCGAAGGCGAGGAGCAGGCCTTTGGCTTTGTGCCAGGTTTCTTCGTATTCGCGGCGCGGGATTGATGGGGCGACGATGCCGCCGCCGACCTGGGCTTGCCACCAACCGCGACCGGTCGTAATGGTGCGGATCAGGATGCTCAGGTCCAGCGAGCCATCGAAGCCCAGATAACCCAGCGAGCCGCAATAGGCGCCGCGGGCCGTTCGTTCCAACTCGGTAATGATCTCCATCGCCCGCACCTTAGGAGCGCCTGTAATCGAACCGCCGGGAAAGGCGGCACGGATCAGGTCGACGGCGTTTGCATGCTCGGCCAGCTGGCCACGTACGACCGACACTAGGTGCTGAACGTATTGGTACTGTTCCAAGCCGCAAAGCAGACTCACCTGTATACTCTCCGGGCGGCAGACGCGTGCGAGATCATTCCGGAGCAGGTCGACGATCATCACGTTCTCTGCACGGTCTTTCTCACTCTGGCAAAGCTCTTCGGCAGCCTGCCGATCGGTCTCTGCTTGTGAGGTACGAGGACAAGTGCCCTTGATCGGCCGGGTCTCAACCCAACGGTCGGCCACCTGCAGGAAGCGTTCGGGCGATGCACTGACCACCTGGAAATCACCCAAATCAAAGTAGCCTGCAAACGGTGCCGGATTACACCACCGCAACCGCCGGTAGAGGGAAACGGAATCGTTCTGCGAAGGATAAAGCAGCCGCTGGGACAGGTTCACCTGAAACACATCCCCGGCATAGATGTAGTCGATTGCCCGCTGAACGGCGTTCAAATAGGCGACCTCGGAGAAATTACTGGTCAGGCCTTTGAGCCCCGTGACCACGTATTGCGGGGAGAGTTCGGCAAGGGTGACATCCTGGAGCTTAGATGCTGAGGACAAACGCGGGGCGCTTGGCTCTAAAGCTGTCAGACAACTGCGAAACTGAGCAAGCCGCTGCTGGGCGCGGCGATACCGAGCGCTGGACTCGGTCTCGGGCAGGCCCTGTGAGATCAACCATGCCCGTTGTTGCACGTGATCGAAAGCCACGACGACGTCATATAAGCCGATTGCCAGAGCGGGAACCTGAAACTCGTCGAACGTGGCAGCCGGGAGTCGCTCCAATTGCCGTCCCAACTCATAGCCGAGCAATCCGGCCGCCCCGCCTTGAAACGGCGGCAGGCCGGGAACGGGCTTCGTGGGAAAACGGCTCAATCGCTCGGATAGTTCGCCCAGCGAATCCAAATCGTCCGGCTGCCGCTGCCAGTAGTCAAAAGGATCAGCCGTCAGAAACGAATAGCGTCCTAGCTTGGGATGGAACAGTGCGCTGTCGAGAAACAGGCAGTGCGGCAGGTGGCAAAGACGCAGGAAGAGACTCTCCGGCTGGGGAGCCGGTCGCAATTCTTCTACCAGGGGCAAGGGCGTTGAGGGCTTCACCGATCACTCTCTGGCGGACCAACGGAAGCCTCCATTGACTTCAAGCACCTGGCCATTGAGAAAGCTGGCGTCGGGAGAAACCAGAAAGCGAACCACGCGAGCAACATCCTCCGGCGTGCCCCAACGGTTCAAGAGACTTTCACGCTCAGCCCGTTCTTGCCAAGAAGCTGAGGCTTGCTGGCCCCAGGCCGTCTTGATCCAGCCCGGGGCCACGCAGTTTACTCGCACTTGGGGCGCCAGCGATTGCGCCAGGCTGCGGGAAAAGGCCATCACCGCGCCTTTGCTGGCCGCAAACAGCTCGCCGCTGTCCCCCGCCATGCCTCGCTTGGCTCCATCCCAGCCGATGTTCACGATGACTCCGTGACCAGCCGCCTGCATCCGGTGGCCAACAAGCCGACTCAAGCGGATTGTGGCGGCCACATCGACTCGCCAAATCGCTTCGAGCTTCTCTTCATAAGACCAGCGGGCAGAGGGGCCCGTGAGCAGATCAACGCCGGCGTTGTTGACCCAGATGTCGATCGGTGTCCGCCACTGCCAGGCTCGGTCGACTAAGGTGTCTTGCTGGGATGCATCAGCTAAGTCGGCGAGAAGCACCTCTGCCGAGCCCCCAAAGGCACGGATCTGGGCAGCCGTTTTCTCAGCTCCATCGCGATTCTGTCGGGCATGGACCATCACGGCAGCTCCGGCTGCGGCCAGTTCCCAGGCAATGGCCTGGCCAATCCCACGAGACGCTCCCGTGACCACGGCAGTCTGGCCGGTCAAATTGCTCGAAAGGTGCTGCTCCATGGCTCAATCCAGGGGGCCAAGTACGATTGCCTACCCTGGTTGTAGCCATCTGCCCCGTTGCCGACAAGCGGCCTCAGTCGTAGACCGAGATTCCCCAGCTCACGCCAGGCCGAGGTCGATGGTAACACGGGGGGTATGGCCCTCGCCAGTAGGGATCGTAGGGAGCCACGATTACCGGTGGGGGTGTGCGTTCGATAATCACCGGTTGAGGTGCCGGCTGTGCCACGATCTTTGGTGCCGGAGGTTCTTGCATGGCCGCAATGACTCGGGTGCTAACGCCCTGCTGTTGCAGCATGATCAAGTCACTGGCCTGCAGAGGTCGAGCGACTCCGTGAGCCCGAACATGGTTGACGATCAGCTCTTCGTTCACTCCGCCCTTGGTCATGGCCACGACGTCGTCGATGGTTACCGCTCCGGTGGCCACCTGGCGACCGAGTTGCTGCTCAATCATCGCCCGGTTCCGAGCCTCCGTTTCGTCCATTTCCGAACCGATTGCTGCTCCGCTTAAGGCACCCACACCAGCACCAATTGCCGCGCCAGCCCCAGTGTTACCCACTGCGTTGCCTACCAGCGCACCGACGCCAGCCCCTGTTAGGCCACCCACCAACGCCCCTCGATCGGCGTGGTAGGGAGAAGTGCAACCGATCGTGAGGCATGGGACAAGAATGGCAAGCAACGCAATAAAAGGAGGGCGAGCAATGCGATTCATCCAACGCTCCTAACGGGGAGGGGTAGCTTGGTCCAATTGGATAGTCATCGATGATGGCAAGAGAGTGTGATTATGGAGCCCCCTCCTAGCGACGTCAAGAAAACATGGAGAGGATAGGTAGGGCGAGTGGCTGTGCGATCTTCCCGTTTTTCGAAGTTGGGGTGACTTGCACCGGCCGGGACGCGTAAGTAGAATGTCGCTGAGATGGGATTTGCGGCCGCTTGCAGCCAAAACCTGCTAAAGTGCCATCGTCGGTCCCGGGCTTCGGCTCCCTCCGGCGATCCAACTTGATGAGAGACAACAAGTTGCCGCGACCGCCATCAGGCGTTTGTCGCGGTTCTTTTTTTCTTGGTCCTGTTAGGCATCGAAATGACAAACCAACCATCCGTATCGACACCGAATCGATCCGATATTGGGTTCTCCACCCTGGCCGTTCATGCGGGCGAGGATCGCATCAAGCCGTGTTTTTCGATTACGGATCCGATCTTCTGCTCGGCCACCTATACCATTGCCCACACCCAGGCACTGCTCGACGATGTTGAGCACAAGCAACCTCGTGAAGAGTACGGGCGTTACGGTAACCCGAGCGAAAAGGTGCTCGAACGCAAACTGGCCGCGTTGGATGGCGGGGAAGATGCGGTATTCTTTGCCAGCGGCATGGGAGCGGTTTCGGGCTTTCTGTTGGCTCTTTTGAAGGCCGGCGATGAGGTCGTTCTCTTCGATGAGTGTTATCATCGTTCTCGGGAGTTCTGCGCCAAGCACCTCAAGAAATTCGGGGTGGTGACCCATCAGGTTCCGGCCGGCGACTATAAGCAGATGGAGGCCGCCATCACGCCCCAGACCCGGCTGCTGATTAGCGAATCGCCCACCAATCCGCACATGAGCGTCGTTGACCTGGAACGCTTCGTGGCTCTGGGCAAGAAATATGGGGTAGAGACGCTCATCGATGCCACGCTAGCCACACCCTACAACCTCCGCCCGCTCGACGCCGGCGTTGACTACGTGCTCCACTCTTGCACCAAGTATCTGGGTGGGCACAACGACTTGCTCGGTGGAGTAATTATTGGCTCGAAAGCCAAGCTCGAACCGATCCGCAAGATGCGCGGGGTCGTTGGTGCGGTTAACAGTCCTCTGAATGTCTACCTCCTGCTTCGTGGCCTGAAGACGTTCGAGTTGCGCATGCAGCGACACAACGAGAACGGGCTCGCCGTGGCCGAGTTCCTTGACCGGCATCCACGGGTCGAGAAGGTTTATTATCCGGGTTTGCCAAGCCACCCGTATTACGAAGTCGCCCGACAAACGATGCGAGGCTACGGCGGGCTGGTTACGTTCCTCGTCAAAGATGCTGATTGGCGCAAGACTGCCGACGTGATTGACGCCGTCAAGATTCCCCGCATCGGTCCGAGTCTTGGCGGGGCTGAGTCGCTGATCGAACAGCCGATCTTCATGAGCTATCACGATTTTACTCCGGAGCAGCGCCGCGCTGTCGGCATCTACGACAACATGATCCGCCTCTCCTGTGGCCTCGAAAACGCCGCCGACCTGATCGCCGATCTCAAGCAGGCGTTGGAAAAGTGAAGGCAGAATGCAGAATGGTGGATAGTGGATAGTGGAGGGTGAGTCGAGGTCCGACACTCTGCATTTTACATTCTGACTTCTGCATTTCTTCCCATGCGTTTCCGTACACGAGCGATTCACGTTGGTAACGAGCATGATCCGGTGACCGGGGCGGTGGTGCGGCCGATTCATTTGGCGGCCACCTATGTGCAGCCAGGGGCGGGAGAGTGGGGGCAGTTCGACTATTCGCGAAGCGGGAATCCGACACGCAAGGCGTTGGAGACTACCCTGGCGTCACTGGAATCGGGCATTGGGGCGTTGGCTTTTTCCTCGGGCATGGCGGCGACCCATTGCGTGACCATGCTCTTCTCCGCCGGCGATCATATCCTGGCTGGAACCGATATTTACGGTGGTACCTACCGGCTGTTGCACAAGATCGTCAACCGCAGTGGTATTCGCGTGTCGTTGGCCCCGTCAACCGATCTGGCAGCATTTGAAGCGGCAATTCGGCCGGAGACGAAGCTCCTGTGGATTGAAAGTCCCGGAAATCCGCTGCTGTCGATCACTGACATCGCCGCTTGCGCGGAAATCGCCCATCGGCACGGGGCCCTGCTGGGTGTCGACACGACGTTTGCCACCCCGGTCCTTACCCGGCCGCTGGAACTGGGGGCCGACATCGTCATGCATTCGGCCACCAAGTACATCGGCGGCCATAGTGACGTGCTTGGCGGTGTCTTGATCGTCAAGGACCGGGATCTCTACGACCGGCTCTACTTTATCCAGAATGCCACCGGAGCGGTAATGGCTCCGCTGGAGTCGTTTCTCTGTTCACGTGGCTTGAAAACGCTGGAATTGCGTGTGCGCGAGCAGTGCTGCTCGGCGGCCCGGCTTGCCGGGTTCCTTTGCTCCCATTCTTGCGTTAAACGGGTGCTCTACCCGGGCTTGCCGGAACATCCAGGTCATGAAATCGCTCAACGGCAGATGGACGGTGGCTTCGGGGCGGTGGTCAGCTTCGAGGTGGCTGGTGACTTCGCCGCCGCCAAGCGGGTTGCGGAGTCAACCCGACTGTTTCAACTGGCCGTCAGTCTCGGCGCGGTCGAATCGCTCATCGAGCAACCGGCCTCGATGTCTCACGCCAGCTACGATCGCGCGGATCGGCTGGCGCATGGGATCACCGACAATCTCATCCGCTTATCGGTTGGTCTGGAGGCTGTCGAGGATCTCCAGGACGATCTGGATCGGGCTCTCCAACTGAGCGTTCAGTGATTTCCGTTTCGCTTGGCGCAATCCACCCCGGGCCTTCGTTGCACGGCAAGAGAGTGTCTGACGCGACCATTTTTGACGGGTATTGACAAACGAAACCTGCAGCGAACGCCCTCCGTGGCTCGCTGGCCGTTCTGTCGTCTCCATTCCCCGTAACCTCACATAAGGCCTTCCCGAGAGGTCGTGCCATCAAGTCTTGGTTGCCCCCCTATGGAACTGTGTGCCGCCTGATGCAGAAATGGTGGGGATGCAGAGGAACTGACAAGGCTGGCAAGGTGAGGTGCTTCTAGCGATTTCGTCGACATTATCGGTTTTGACGAAAGTTCCGACCGCTCCAGGTCCGATACATGCGACGTCCCATACCAATGCTAGGGGAGTCGTCCCTGCCTTCTCACTCGTTCGAGGGATCTAAAGATGAGCCACCTTCGGATCACCGCAGGACTCGGCATCCTTGTCAGTTGGGGTTGGCTGATGCTATGTGGCGTAGGCGCGGCCCAGAACGTCCAGGAGGGTACCGGCGAGATACTCCAGTCGAACTATGGTGGCTGGGAGCAACGGATCCTGCGAGCCAACAGAGGACGGCTTGCATCGTACGAGTCAACCCCACAGCCATTGGTTGCGCAGCCGAACTCAGCGCTCAACGCCGCCGCGATTGGCGATTCCTCCGGAGTCGTGATGGCCGAGGAGATGCCGTCGGAGGATGGATATGTCGAGGGAGCCTCAGGCTGTGACAGTTGCGAGGCCGCCTGTGGCGACAGTTGTGGGGCCTGTTGTGTCCCTGGACCTTGCTGCCTCTGGCAAGGACTATCGATCTTCACTGGCGTGCAGGGCTTCAAGAATCCTCTCGACCAAGGGCGCACCGGCACTTTCGGCTTCCACGAGGGGCTCAACTTCGGATCGCCGCTTGACGATCGGGGACTCGGTTATCAGATCGGCTTCCAGTGCCTCCAGAGCAATTTCATGGGGGATCAGACGCTCGTCGACGCCAATGGTTCCCTTTACGAACTCGACCGCCACGACCAAGTCTTTGTCACCGCTGGGTTTTTCCACCGTGCCTGGAACGACTGCGGCTGGCAGGGCGGACTGGTCTTCGACTACTTGCACGACAACTACTACCTTTCGACTCAAATGCAACAGCTCCGCGCCGAACTGTCGTTCCGGTTCAACTGGCAGCAGGAAATCGGCTATTGGGGTGCCTACGGTGTCGGGGCCGATCATGCCTCCCACAGCGTTCTTGGCGATTTTCGCGTCGCGTCCAAAGACATGCATACCTTCTTCTATCGCCGCCATTACAGCGGCGGCGCGCAGACGCGGCTTTGGACGGGGTTCTCGGGCAATAGCGAATGGTTGCTTGGGGGCGATGCGGTCGTACCGCTCGGCTCCAGTTGGGCCTTGGAGAACAGTTTCGCCTACGTGTTGCCGAAGGATAAGGGGCAAGCCGGTCAGGAAGAGGAGTGCTGGAGCGTGATGATGCGATTGGTCTGGTATCCTGGCCGATGTGCGCGCCAGGCTGGCCATGCCCCCTATCAACCACTGTTGAATGTGGCCGACAATAGCACGTTCATCGTTAACCGAGAGTAAACGTTGATTCAAGTCAATATTGGGGTGAGGGGGAGACAGGGCCGCATTGAATGCGGCCCTGTCCTTATAGGCTCCTTTGGTTCCGGCTGGGTGGGGCCAGCTTGCCGGACATCAGATCGTACATCAACGGCAGCAGCACCTCCGTGGGTACCGAATAGATCTCGGTGCTACCAGACACATAAATATTCACGCCGATCACCTTGCCGGTCAGATCGACTAAAGGACCTCCGCAATCGGCGGACCGTAAGACTGTGTCGTGCTGCAGGACCAGTGGAAAATCATCATTTCTCGCACTGATGCCCCCGGCCGAGCGGTTCTGCAAATCGCGCCGTCGGACCGCAGGCGTACCGAGCACGGCGAGTGTCGCCGACATCTCCATGACCACCTCACCTCGTTTGACTTGCAGCTTCACCGTATCGCCAGGGGAATGGTGTTTGATCGCAGCGATGACTTCCGTTTGATTCGGGGTCGACCGGCCGTTGAGATACGTTATGACATCATCCGGTTGAAGTCCCGCCTTTTGGGCCGGAGAGTTGGGGACAACGCGCATGATCCGGCCGCCACCGTCCGCCTCGCTGATGGTAATCCCGAGCATGCCGCTGGCCGGAGCAATTTTGCGCGGCGCAAGGCTCACGACTCCCACGGCCAAGGGCAAGCTATCATCCGCCCCAACTGAGGCAACCCACTGTCCAACGGCGATCGGCCGACGGCTCCACGAAATTACCGGCAGCCCGGTCAGGTCGAGCTTGAGCATCGCCAAGTCGAATTGCGGATGGATTCCGACAACCCGCGACTCCAACTCGCGACCATCGTGCAGCCGGCACGTAATGCGTCCGGTCAGTTCGCTCGCCTTGGTCAGAATCCAGCCATCCGGGCCAATGATCGTCCCCAAGACTGCGTCTTTTCCCTCGCATTTGACGCGGACGACGCAAGCCATGCTGGGGGTAACGACCGAACGAAACGCGGCCTTCACCTCGTCGCTGTCGCGTTTCGGCAGCGGATCCTCCCAGGCTTCACCTTTGACGAGTCGTTCCCACCCCGTGCGAAAGATGTCGATTGGTACATGGAAGTTCATCACCGCCGAACCGGCGATGCGACTGTGAATGCCGATGACCTTGCCGCTGAAGTCTAATAGCGGTCCGCCCGAATCGCCGGCGACCAAGGGACAGTCGGTTTGAAGCGTCGTCGCCTCAGCACGCAGCAGCCGGCCTACGCGAACCACCGGAGGACGGCCCACCTGATAACCAAGCGGATGCCCCAGAGCCACACACCAACTCCCTTTCTCTAATCCAGCGGAATGGCCCATTTCGACATTTGGCCAGGGCCCCGGATTGCTGAGTTTCAACAATCCTGCATCTGCCGTCCGATGGACGCCCAGCGTCTTGGCCTTGCTTCGTTTGCCGTCCGCAAAGATAACCACCGCTTCCTGCCCCGGGGTTCCGACAACATGCCCGGCACAGAGTACGTAGCCCTCCGTGTTAACGATCACACCGCTCCCCTGGGAATTGCCAATACGCACCGCAACGACCGCCGGCAAGCCCCTCGCAATCACTTGCTTGACCTTGGCCTCAATCGCCTGAAGGTCAGTCGGAGTTTTCGGGGTGTTCGCTTTCCCAACAGATTCCGCGAGTGGGGTGATCGATGGTTGCTGAGTCGCTGCTTGCGGCACGGCTGGTGTTTCAGGCCGTGCGGTGGTCAGGAGTATTGTCCACCAGACTAGCAGGCCCAAGAGCGTGTTGTTCAACCTGGGGTGAGTACAGGGCATAAGTTGCTTGCGAAAATCGCCAAACATGCGGTGGGGATCGCCCGTCAAACCGAAGATCGAACTTCAGTATGATTCCGTCCAAGATACGGTTCAAGCGATTGGCGGGTTGGAGGAGATTTGCCGGTTATACCGCAAGCGACGTGCTGATTCAGCAGCAGAGCAATTCCAGCCGTGCCCAAGTTGCGCTGAGGAACCGCCGATAATGTCTGGCCAATCGCCATTGGCAGAGATAGTAGACGCGTCTCATAAATGTGTCGGTGGCGAGATTGCCAAAATGGGTACCCATGGCAACTTGCAGTTGGTGTTTTGCCGTTCGGTAGGAAAGCGTTTGGCCATTCTCCGTGGGCCAAACCACATCGGCCACTGTCATGAGCATTGCATGCAGGACCTGGTAGTAGTCGTTGAGTTGAGTGGGGACTTGCCCGAGCACCAGTTCCCGCATGTGATCGAGATGACCGACACGTAGTTGTTCCAAGGCGAGGAAGACTGCGAGATAGGGGGTGAGGTTATCGGGGGGGAGGGCAAGGGCATGCTGCGTGACTTGCACCAACTCTGCGTATCGCTTAGTCTTCCAAAGAGAAAAGGCCAGGGGGAAGAGCATTCCTGCCTCGAGATGATCGTGGGCATGCCAGTCGCCCATCCAACGGATCACATCGCGTTCCTGCCCGTGCTTCAAAAGAAGGTCTCCAGCAAAGGCCCATGTTTGCAGGTCTGCACGCAGTAAGTCGCCATATCGATCGAGATGGCCACGGAGGGCGCGAATCCGCTTGGCTTGTGCCAAGGCGGTGAGAAATTGCTGGTTCGCTGCCAACCAGACTTCACGGCGGCCGCTCAGCTTGCGTATGTGCTGGGCACAGTATCGCCACTGGTGGTTCTGGATGCACAAGTCGACCCAGACTCTACCGACCGTCGGGCTCGCTGTGTCTTCCTCCAGGCTTTCACCCAGGACTTGCGCGAGCTTGGCCGTCCAACGTTTCTGCCGCATGATTCCCAGGGCGATTCGCAACGGGGCGAGATCTTCGAGGGGCTGGCGGCAGAGCGAACGCAGGCTATCAATTGCTCGATTGCGGTCGCCGCTCTGGCTTGCTTCGTGGAGTTCCGTTAGGATCGCGGCCTCTTTGGTCAAGGGTGGAGCGATCATGTGAAGCGTTCGAATGGCCTCAAGCCAATCGCAGTCGTCCACATGCATGTCGAGAAGCGACTGCACGGCAAAGGAATAGTGAGGATCAAGGGCGAGCGCATGCCGGAAGTCCTCGATCGCGCCTTGCCTCTCCCCAACTTGCCGTCGAGCATCGCCGCGGTATCCCCAAGCGATGGCCTCTTGCGGGGCCAAACGGACCAGTTCTTGAGTGGCATTCAGGTAGGCTTGTTCCTGGGAAGTTTGACGATACCAGTCGGCTAAACGCCACCACCCCCAGAAATAGGCCGGATCGTCGCTGACGACCTTGCACATCTGCCGAATCGCAGCGGTAAGATTGCCGCGGCGTGCTTCGATGTCGGCAGCGCGTGCCTGCAGCATGAGGGGACGACAAGATCGGAACACCTTGGGGCGACAAGCATCCAAGGCTTCCTGGAAACGGCCGCGATCGGCCAAGAGTACTGCGCGCAAGTCATGGGCTTCCACGCAACGCGGATTCAGTTCGAAGACATGATCCAATGCAGCCAGGCATTCTTCCCATTGTGGCGACGTTCGCAGGACTTCGGCCAGAATAAGCCAAGCACGAGCTTCCTTGGGGCGAGTGTGCGTCAACTCTCTGGCCGCATTAACGGCTGTCTCGGGACACCTAAGCTCGGCCGTCCAGTCGCGCAAATGACGCCAAGCCCAGTCATAGTCCGGCGCCAGACGCACCGCATGTAGCAAACGCTCCACGGCAGCATCGCGTTGGTCTTGTTCCCACAGGACTTCTGCCAACAGACCGTGGGTCGTCGCATTACGAGGCTCGCGAGCGATGGCTTGTTCGAGCACCGTGCGGGCACGGGGCAGATTTCCCTGACGACGGTGCACTTCGGCCAGTTTTTGGCTAGCATCACTCCAACTCGGGTTGATCTGAAGGGCATGACCAAGGGCTTCGGCTTCACCTTCGTTGTCCATTCGCGCGGCACAGACCGCGGCCAACTCGTACCACATTCGCGGCAAAAGTGGGAAACGCTCAACCGCTTCCTGGGCAACGCGAAACGCTTCTTCCGTCTGGTTCAAACTAGTCAACTGCTGTGACAATGCGGCATGAGCATGCCAAAGGTCGGGGCGTGCGAGCAGAGCCGCACGCAAAATACCCAGAAGCTCTTGGGGAGCGAGGGTCGTGGCCGCCTGCTTCCGGAATGCCAGGAGGCCGTCACCAAAGATCACCTGACGCTCCAATTCCTGATAAATGAAGCGGAGTTCCGCCTCGCGCTCCGATTGGGTATCACAGGCAGCTACCAAGGCGTTGATTGCCGGGTCGTAATCAACCGACAAGCGGATTGATTTCCGAAACGCTTCTTTTGCCTCGGCCGATCGCCCTTGCGACTCGTAAAGCCGTCCGCGGATCATGTGGATTGCCGGATGGTTGGGTTCAAGCTGGTGGGCCAGCTCGGCCTCGGTACTTGCGGCCTCCCATTCGCCCTGACGGAGCAGGGCAATCGATAGTTCTCGTCGTGCCCAGGGATCGGCCGGATGGTATTCCAGGAACCGGCGGACGATGGTTTCCAAGGTTGAGGCCTCGCCTCTCTGCATTTCAATCAGCAGCACGCCCAACGCATGACTGTACGGAAACCTCGCAACCGCTTGTTGCAGGTGTTCGATGGCCGAAGCGGTGCCCTCGATATCGGCCAGAAGGCTGGCGACGGCGCTATGGGCATCGCGTGCAAGCGGCTCGATCTCAGTAACTCGACGCCAATGTTCCAGCGAGGTTGGCAGGTCGCCTTGGTACAGGGCCAATGACGCGGCCGTTCTGAGCCAGTCCACATGGCGGCACTTCCCCCGGCTTCGTTCAAGATAATCCGCCGCCTCGTCGTGTTTGCCATATCTGCCACATGCGTCAGCAGCGAAGAGGAGAAGATCACCGTCTTGTGGGCGACGCGGAATCGCGGCATCAAGGGTGACGAAAAGCTTTCGAGTGTCCTCCAACTGCTCGTAGGCCCAACAGAGAGACCTTGCGGGCAGACTGGACTGGTCGCCAAACCGCTGGAAACGGTCTTCCAACATTCTCGTCGCCTTGTCTGTCTGACCACAGGATCGGGCGGCAATGAAGTAGGTCCTGACAAAACCCTCATTCTTATCGTCCAGACAGGCGGCAAAACGGTAGAACGTAAGGGCCTCCTCCCGACGGAGGCTGTTCCAAAGGACATTTGCCAGGAGTTGGTAGGCCTCCGCTTGAACCGGTTCATAACGCAACGCCCGGCGAAGAAGAGCGAGAATTCGGGAATGCTGGCGAGCGTCCTCCTGCAATTCGGACGCATAACGACGCCAGAACAGCGGCTCGCATTGCCGCTGATGGGATAGTCGTTCCAGAAGTGCAAGCCGATCTTCGCGCCGGCCCAGTTCGTTCAGACAATTGAGTTTGGTCACCAGCAATACGGGATCGTCCGTGAATTGATCGAGCAGGCGATCGACAGACTGGAGCTGGGTGACGAAGTCCGCATCATAACTGGCCAGGCAGACGCTGGCCATGATCGTCAACCGATGATCGGGAGCTGTCCCGGCCATCCGGGCAAGGATGATCGCAGCCTCATCGCGGCAATGATCCTGGAGGGCCCGTTCGAGGCGGTAAAGCTCATCGTAGAGCTCGGCATCAGGCAACTCGATCGATGCCAACAAGTCGGCGCGATCCAAAGGCACCATGACCATGCCTCGCGGGCCGGAGGCGCGGAACTGCTCGAGAGTCAGCTCTGCGCAATACTCGACGAAATGTCGCTCAGTCGGGTCACGCACCAGAAAGGTGCCACGGCATTCGTCATACCCGATCACCGCTTGCAAGTGACCGTGGGTCGGGTAGATCGTGGTGAAGGTGAACGGTAGCCCCCGATCGATCAACGCCACGATGCTGTCCCACGTGATGCGGAACTCCCTGGCGAGAAACCCGTTCTCTTCGGCCCAGCGACGTTCACTGGCCGACGGTGTGCCATTGTAACATATTCTTTCCGCAACGTTGAGATGCTCAGCCGGACGCCCCCAGAAACGACTCAGGGCGGAGAGCGTTGCCGGGGCACAGGTGATGTGGTGTTGACGCACGAATCCCACCGGCAGGAGAACGCGTTTCTGAGTCGGACGTCGCGAATGCAAACGTTTCGTTAATTCCTTGAAAAAAGGGGACTCGACTTGTTCGGCCAAGCGGGGCGCCTCAGAAAAATCGCCACAGAGATAGGCCGCATTAGAGCGTTGCGCAAGGAGTGCTTGCGGACGGGGTTTGTCGATGGACAATAATGGAAGATATTGCTCCGCACTCGCCAAGGTTGCTCGTGCAGCGTCGAACCGTTCCAATTCCGTCTGCAGGGCGGCCAGTTGTTGCAGCAGATCGCCACACTCCAAACGCTTGGCGGCTTCCGTTAGGAGTTCGACGGCCTCTTCGTCGCGGTTGAGCTGCACCAAGTAGTAGCCCATCGCTTGAACCGCCGGCCGATACCATGGCCACAGGTTCAACGCCTGTTGAACGGCCTCGAGTGCTTCCACCGGCCGATCCTCCGCCTCCAGTACCACCGCCCGCTCCACATGGATCCAAGGCCGGTCGGGGGCAAGACTCGCTGCCTTCGCGATCCACTGATCGGCATTCTCGAAATCGCGATAGGCAGCCAGTACGTGGGCACGCAGTGCGCACCAGTCGGCACGAAGTGCCGGGTCGTCGGTAGGCAACTCGCCGTGACGTTCCAAAAGTCGCCACGCTCGCCAAGGCCCGCGACGAACCAACGTATCCAACACCCAGAAGTAGCGAGCGGATGCGTCGTTCGGAGACTCACGCCAAGCGGTCCAATGGAGCACTCGTCCCAACCGCGGCGCCCCCAAGACATTAGCCAAACGCCCTGCCAGTAGCCGAGCCTTCGGCCCACGCCACTCCTGCAAGGGGCCGAGCACGACGCTTGCAGCATAAGCCTGCAGGTACTTCCCCTGCTGATAAAGACCGCCGACCGATGCGAGGGCTTCTTCTGTGCGCTCCATCCATTGCCCCTCATTGCGAAACAAAGACACTGCATTATGGTTGTACCATAGTAGCATCCCATAAGGGGACGGTCTTTGCTACTCCACAGTGGAGGGGTGTGTGTTTGGGGACACTCGACCAATCGGGTAGGAGGCGGGGTTGCCCCCGCCGTCCTCCCACACCACCGGACGTAC
>CAZLDQ010000115.1:0-18612 GCA_964558295.1 uncultured Planctomycetaceae bacterium
CCAAGAGGGCCAAGCTCCGGATGCTGTCAATCCGTCCAAGAGCAAAACTGGTATTATGCAGAGAATTGTATTCAGCCTATAAAAGAGAATCGTATTCAGCCTATAAAGAGGAACGCCGAGAAATACCTCCAAATGGACGAAACTGGCCACCCTGTGGCGTGACCTAGCGGCTCCTTCCCCCCAAAACGGTTTCTGAGAATGGCTTTGCTTGAGATCATCATGTTGAGCATCGTTCAGGGGATTGGCGAATTCCTGCCGATCAGCTCCTCCGGACACGTGGTTGTGCTGGCAACCCTTTTCGACCACCTTGGGCACCCGATGCCCGACAAGATCACCGTCAACATAGCCCTTCATTTGGGAACCTTGCTCTCGATCCTCTGCGTCTATTGGCGACGCATCCTGGGACTGCTCGGCAAGGACTGGCGAGTGATCGGGCTTTTGATCGCCGGGACCTTGCCAGCAGCGTTGTTTGGCGTCTCCTTGAAAACCCACCTGCAAGGTTCTTTGGACAGTGCCGTGGTGGCCGGCTGTATGTTCCCAATCACCGGGCTGATGCTCCTATGGTCCACGCACCAAAAGCCAGGCGATCTGGCCTGCCGCGAGTTGACCTATCGGCAGGCTCTGATGATTGGCGTCTTCCAAGCCTTCGCCATCTTCCCCGGGATCTCGCGGAGCGGCTCAACGATCATCGCCGGGCTAGGGATCGGCCTTCGGCGGGAGGAGGCGGCCACGTTCTCGTTTCTCCTCGCCATTCCAGCCATCCTTGGGGCCGGCCTCCTCGAAGGACTCCACCTCCTGCGTGGCTCACCCCAGGCGGAGCCATTTGGCCTCCTCGGCCTGGGGATGGCCTTGAGTTTTGCGATCGGCCTCGTCTCGCTCTGGTGGCTACTCCGTTGGCTTCACCAGGGGCGCCTTCACCTGTTTGCCTGGTGGGTCTTGCTCCTCGGCCCGGCGGTCCTCGTCTGGCAGCTTTGGCCGCAGTAGGGAGTATGCCACCACTGCTCGACACGGGCCATGGCCGAGCCAAAGGTGGACGACCGATCTACGGAACGATATACTTCGTAGGATGAGTGTGAGAGCGACTTAGGGTTTTACCTCCTGGCGGCAGATCGCCGTCAGGATGAAGGCGGCATACGCGAAAGAGTACCACACCCCAAGCAGGGCCTGCCGGCCGGTGCTTTGGTCCGGGGGCGAACTGGGTTCGACCGGGCACTGGAAGTGTGGGTGGCGTGCCGTGGTTGGTCAGTTGGCCACGTAAAAAGCTGACTACAATTTAGTTGCCGAGGAAAACCTCGCTCTAGCTGCGTAACAACAACGCGTAGCTCCGGCCCAAAGCCTTTGTCGGAGAGGCTGAAAGCCGGCCGCCAATTCCGACTCGTTCCGGGTCACTGTTGGGCACGCCCGGGACTAAACTCCGTTCCCGACTAGCCTACCCGTCACCCAGCCGGTTGGGGGTCAGGCGGGCGAACCACAAATGATCCGGCTACGCACGTAGAAGCCCTCATGGACAGGTCGCGGGACGCGGGTTCGATTCCCGCCGCCTCCATTCAGACAGCCTGCCCGGGCTGTCTCTCGACCAAACAAGGCCCGCCGCCCACCGGCAGCGGGCCTTGTGCATTTTGGCCAGTAAACAAAGGCTTTTCGCGACTTCGCCGCCCACCCGCGCCGTCCAACTACGTGACGGGCCAGGCCCTGAAAGCGCCGCTCTGGAGGCCAAGATTGTCTCAAAGTCTCTGAATCGTGTGACGGGGCGGCGATCCGTCACGCGAGAGCAAGCCGATTCGTTTCGGGCACTTACGCTTACCCATCTTCTTGTGAGTTGTCATTCTCGTCACCTGCATGCAACGGGATGACAATCCCGGTCATGTGACGCTTGCGGTGCCAAAAAGCGCTCACATGATCGTCACATGACTGTCACCGCAAGCCATCTTGGCACTGCAATGGCACTGCAACGGGGATGTGAGTGCAGGCGACGGCCTCTGGAGGTGCGGGGCGGTGTCACCGGTGACAGCAGAAATCGAGGCTCGCCTGAGCAGCCATCCCGTACATGAGAGTGTGCCAACCGATCACGGCATCGGCGCATTTCGTTGCAGTTTCCACGTTTTCTGGAAACATGTGCGGATAGCAAAAAGGAGATCTCCCATTGGCAGATAGCGACATCAGACTTTGGCTACCTGAGCTTACGCTCGAAACACGAAGCGTCCATGGTAACCGAATCCAGCAGATTGGGGTTGCAGGAGGCGAGGTCGACCTGACTTATCTGGGCGATGATGGGTCGGCACACCTGTACCAGGACCGCCACGGGCAGGAGTTCGTCCTACTCCCCCCTCGGGTGCGTACCGGCGAATTGAGCGATTCTGCGTGCGTACTGAGGTCATCAGTCCAGATTGACGATCCCCGTACCTTGAGAAACTCCGATCGGCGGACCTTCTCTTGGTTGCAGCATCCCGCACAGTCGTTTCCAACAACACCATCCGAGATCAGGGACTCATGGGCTGGGACGTTTGCCCTAAATGCCCCGACCACAGACGCAGACTCGCCTGGGCTTCGGCGGGCACAACTAGGAGCCATTCACGCAATTTCAGCTCATTGGACTGTCTCTACGGACCCAGCCACGGTTGTGATGCCAACCGGAACTGGCAAGACCGATACCATGATCTCCATAGTGGTGCAGCATCAGTGTGATCTGGTGCTGGTCCTTGTTCCCTCGAACGCCCTGCGACACCAGCTAGTTAAGGAATTCTCGACACTCGGGTGCCTGAAGGATATCGGCGTGGTCAAGCCGAATGCCCCCTTACCACGGGTAGGGCTTTTCAAGACCGGACTGCAGCACGCTGCTCAGGTTGAGGAGTTCCTTTCTCAACTCAACGTTGTCGTCGCTACACCACAAGTGCTCGATAGTTGTTCAGCAGAAGCACGCGCGGAGGTGGCTAGGCGATGTTCACACTTGTTTGTCGACGAAGCGCACCACCTTGCGGCAAGAACCTGGAATGCGATAAAGGTGCTTTGTTCTCAGAAGCCCATACTCCAATTCACTGCAACACCCTTCCGCAATGACAAGCAGCCGGTCGAGGGACGAATCATCTTTGAATATCCGCTTCGCATGGCCCAGAAGGATGGCATATTCCGACCTATCGACTTCAGACCTGTAAACGTCACTTCACTTGACAAGGGTGTCGTTGATCGAGAGATAGCAGAAGCAGCCGTGGCCAGGCTTCGCGAAGACGTCGCAGCAGGATACGATCATCTTCTGATGGCCCGGGTTCAGTCCAAGTCACGAGCCGAAGAGATCGAGACGATCTACAAGAGTCTGGCTTCCGACCTAAGGCCCGTGGTCGTTCATTCAGGCATGAGCGGGCAAGCATGCCGCGAACGTCTTGAGTTGCTTCGGAGCGGACATTCACGTGTCTTGATTTGCGTCAACATGTTCGGGGAAGGCTTCAATCTGCCCCAGCTGAAGGTTGCCGCGGTTCATGACAAGCATCAGAGTCTGCCAGTGACCTTGCAGTTCATTGGACGGTTCACCCGTTCATCGCGAGGCCCACGCATCGGTGACGCCTCGCTCATACTGAACGTTGGTGACGATGCCGTTAATGCGGAAGTAATCGAGCTCTATGCCCAGAACGCTGATTGGAACGATCTGCTCCGGCGCAGCAGTGAGTCGCGAATTGGACGTGAAGTGAGGCTCCAGGAATTGATCGATTCGTTCAGGGAGGGAGGCCTCCCCCAAGAATTGCCGCTGTGGAATCTCCGCCCGGCCAACTCCACGATTGTGTATCATCTGTCCTCCTCTCAAGCATGGACAAAAGCACGCTTGCTCACCGGGGTTCGGCGCGAGGACGCCGACACGCTTTGTGCTGTAAGTAATGAGCGCAAAGTGGCAATCGCTGTCTGGCCTGTCGAAGAGGAGGTGAAATGGGGTCGTTACCACAACGTCAAGGACCGGACATGGCATATCGCTATCGCGCACTGGGATCAGAGCACTAACCTCTTGTTTGTCTATGTAAGCGACTACGGCGCTATCAGTCCGAGCCACTTCGTGAAAAGCCTCACCGGAGCAGACGGAGTGCTTGTGAGCGGTTCGCGGGTGTTCCGGGCGTTTCATGATTTCGAGCGTCCGATGGCACGTACGGTCGGGGCATCGAAGGCTGGTAGCATCCGTTTTACGATGTACTTCGGCCCGGATGTTACCGAGGGACTGAGTCAGGTCGACCGCGAAACTGCGATTCTTAGTAACGTGTTCGCATGGGGCTACGAGGACGGCGAGCGAAAGACTCTTGGGTGCTCGGTCAAAAAAGGCAAGCTTTGGGCGTTGGGCGGTGGGCCAATCGATCATTGGCTCGGGTGGTGCCAGCACCTCGGGCAGCGGCTTTGCAATGACAGCATCGATGGTGATGCTGTATTCCGTGGCTTCCTGCGTCCGACCGAGGTCAGCAAGCGGCCCAGCCTCGTCCCATTGATGATCGAATGGGGAGAGCGGCTCATAGAGGACGTGAGCGGCAGCATAGCGATACTCCAAGGAGATGATGAGTACACCATTGCTGACCTGGACCTTCGTCTTGTGGAGCGGAGCGACGCCGGGCCTATCAGGTTCATGATCGCCTCGGATTATGCAGAGTCGATATACGAACTTGTGATTGATGAGAACGTTGGGGGGCAAGGGAGGCATTCGGCATATCACCATATCTCAGGGCCCGAGATCATGGTGAAACGAAGCAGAGGACAGGCTGTGCCGTTCCACGAATATTTGGAACGGGACCCATTGATCGTAACCTATGCCAACAACTCGTTCTCGTACAATCACTTCTTCGTTGAGGCACCGGTTGACGTGCTGTTTCCTGTCGAGGAAGTGGAAGTCTTCGAGTGGCTTGCAGCAGGGGTGAATATACGGATTGAATCAGAAGGCCCGACGCGAGATGCGACCTCAATCCAGTACCGGATGATCGAAGAGATAGTCAACGACTACGATGTAGTGTTCAATGACGATGGGAAGGGCGAGATCGCTGATATAGTTGCGATTCGCAGAGAGAATGACGAAACGATCCATCTGCATTTGGTGCACTGCAAGTACTCCGCAGAAAACACACCGGGCGCTCGGTTGCAGGACATATACGAGGTATGCGGTCAGGCTATGCGGTGTGTGAAATGGAAATCAATGGGCATCTCGAAGATTGGGGCTCATCTGCGACGACGAGAATCATCATGGCAGAACGAAGGCCACACACGTTTCAGGAAGGGAGATTGGGCTTGTCTGCAGCAGTTGGAAAAATTCTCACGCCGTGCTCGCCTGGCGATGTCGATTGACATTGTCCAACCAGGCCTGTCTCGACAGAGGGCCACCAATGAGATACTGCGATTGCTTGGCAGCGTGAAGGAATATGTGCACCAGACGGCGCGGTCTCCGCTGCGTGTTGTTGGCAGTGAGTAATCGGATGTGATCAGCGGTCAGAAGTGTATGCCTTGCGCTGGTCATCCCACCTCACCGGCAAATTCTTCCGCAACTTCTCCAGGCTCATGCCATTGGGTTCATCACCCCGCAGGATCGCCTCGACGATGTCCGGCGCGAGGCTGGTCAGGTGGAGGATGCGGCCGACGTAGGTGCGGTCGCAGCCGACGTCTTTGGCTAGGTCCTCGAGGCTGGCGTATTCGCCGGATTCGAGCTGGGCCTGCCAGCGGTGGGCCTTGGCGATGGCCTCGACCAGCGGCCGGTTGACACGGCTCATGTCATCGAGGTGCTGGGCGGCTGAGACGAGCGTCGCCGCGCCTTCGGGCAGGACCATGGAGCGGCCGTTGCGCCGCTGAAACCGCATGGGGATGTGGACCACGATGGCGTCGCCGTCCCGGCGAACGCACAGACCGGGATAGCGATTCTTCTGCTGCTCCTCGATGGGCGTGGCTGCGCTGGGCAAGCTCAAGGTTCCCTCATGCATGGCGTTCCTCAATGGGCTGAAGTTCCGCAACGATCTGCTCGATGCCGTTGGTGCGGAAGCGGATGTCGATGCCGCGGGTGCTGACGACGATCTCCTCGATCAGCAGTTGCGCGATCCGCCGCTGTTCCTCGGCCAGCAGCACATTCCAGATCGGGTCGATGGCCCGCAACGCTTGGCTGACGCGGTCGAGTTCCACCGCCGCACCCCGCGTGGACGTGGCTTCGAGGTCGCGGATGGCCTGATCCAGCGACTTGAGCTCGGCGCTGAGCCGCTTGAGCTCCTCGGCCAGGAAACCTCCATCCTGTTCGGCGACGCTCAGCAGCGTGCGGATGGACTTCTGCGTCTGCTCGCGCCGTATCCGCAGTTCCTCCAGCCTGGCCAGCGCAGCCTTGTCCGGACCGGTTCCGGCGGTCTTGCAGATCTCGCGGTACGTCCGGGCGATCACGTCGGGATGGCGTAGCAGCGCCCGCAACTGATCCACCACCACCGTCTCGATCTCGCCGGCCGGCAGGTTGGGCAGCGGGCATTGGCCATAGCCCTCCTTGATCTTTTTCCGGCAGGCGTAGTAGCGATATTCCCGACCGTCTTTGCGCGTCCAGGAGGGCTGAACGCGCCCACCGCACTCGCCGCAGCGGATCATCCGCCGCAGCAGGACGAACCGGCGCACCTGGTGCTTGTGCGTGTACGTCTGGTTGGCGCTCAAGAGCTTCTGGACCCGCTCGAACTGCTCGACCGAGACGATGGCCTCATGCTCGCCGGGGTAGACCTTGCCCTTGTGAACCATCTGGCCGGTGTATTTGCGGTTGATGAGCACCTCGTAGACGCTCCGCTGTCGCCAGGGCTTGCCCCCGCGCTGTTTGCCGCTCTTGCTTCCGATTATGGCCTTGGTGCGGTAGCCCTCGGCGTTGAGGGAGTTGGCGACCTTGCGGCAGGATTCGAGCTTCTCGAAGCGGTTGAAGATCTCCCGGACGAGCTTGGCCTCCTCGGGGTTGACCACGTACTTCTTGTCCACCACGTCCAGGCCGAGGATCGGCCCGCCGCCGACGTACTTGCCCTGTTGGGCGGTGGCCAGCTTCTTGTCGCGGATGCGTTCGCCGGCGATCTCCCGCTCGAACTGGGCGAACGACAGCAGGATGTTCAGTGTCAACCGGCCCATCGACGTGGTCGTGTTGAACTGCTGCGTCACCGACACGAAGCTCACGCCGTGTTCTTCGAACAGGTTGATCAGCTTGGCGAAATCCAGCAGCGACCGGCTGAGGCGGTCCACCTTGTAGACCACCACGCAGTCGATGTACCCGGCCCGAATATCGGCCAGCAGCTCCTGGAGGGCCGGACGGTTGAGCGTGCCGCCGGAGTAGGCCGCGTCGTCGTACCGTTTGCGGATGAGCTTCCAGCCTTCGTGGCGCTGCGATTCGATGTAAGCCTCGGCCGACTGGCGCTGGGCGTCGAGGGAGTTGAACTCCTGGTCGAGCCCTTCCTCGTGGCTCTTGCGCGTATAGATCGCGCAGCGCACCTCCCGGGTGGGCCTGTTCATGCGGCATCCTCCTTGCGCCGGATACCGAAGAAGAGGTGGCCGCTTCGATGCGAGCCGGTGATGGCGTAGGCGACGGCCGTCAGGCTGCGATAAAGCCTGCCGTTGTAGCGATAGCCATCGGCTTCGACGATCACCTCGTAGCGATTGCCGCGCCATTCGCGAAGAAGACGCGTGCCCGGCACGAGGATCGTCTTCTTCGACTCCGAGGGCCTGTCGCGGCCACTCTTGCCGTTGGCGATGGCGTCAAGTTGCTTGCGGGCCTGTGGGCTCAGGCCCCCATAGGCCAGTTCCTGGATGCGGTAGGCCAGACGGCGCATCAGGTATTGCCGGCCCAGCCTTCCCGGGTCGCTGCCCATCAAGTCCACCCATCGCTTGCGGAGCTGGGCCATCGACATCCGGTTCAATTCATCAAGCTGCTTCAAGACGGTCTGTTGCATCATGTCACCTCGTAATCGTTGCGTGCGTCGGAAGTGGTGACACTGAGCCTCGTTTCGGCGGAAAGCTCAAGGCCTTTGTCGCGACGCGAACCGGTCTTTTTCGTCACCAGGCGAAGCATGGCCCGGGCGAGGATTTCGGCCAGTTCGTCCAAGCGCTCATCCGCGGAGGACGGCACGCGGCGGTCGGCATTCAGACTGACCATGTGTCGAACCCCCGATCGGCGAAGGCCTGGCGAATCCGGTCAATATGGCGGCAGATCGTCGTGTAATGCCGGCCGGTAAGCGCGGCGATCTGCGACTTGCTGAGGCCATCCATCAATCCCTGGCAGATCTGCCGCTGCAGCGGCGGCATCGCGGCCACCAGTTGGCACACCTCGCTGTGAGATGCGGTGCCGTCGGGCATCTGGCGATCCTCTTCGTCCTGGCTCATCCGACCGATCCGCTCGACCAGCGCCTGGCGACGGGCATTGGCTCGCGCCAGCGCGCGGATGCGGTTATCGATCAAACGACAAAGAATGGTTTCCTTGCTAGCCGCGTGGGCCTTGTCGGCATCGAAGGCGAACTTGTGGATCACGATGGCCAGCTCCTGCATCGTGTCCTGCCAGGCCTCCTGCGGCACGCGGAAGTGCATCATGCGTGCGATGGCCAGCCTGATCTGCCACTCTTCCATCCCGCCGACATACTGCTGATACAACTCGCGAACTCGATTCTTTTTGATGGCTCGTCTCTCCGGAACCAGGGCGTCGTCATGCGCTGGGGGACGCTCCCGCAGCGACGGAAGCGATGGTCCCGGGCGAGCCGGTGCCACGTATCTGGCCGTGGATGTGAATGGCGAAAATCACATGAGCATCATGTGACCGTCATGTGACGTGTCACCGGTGCCAAATGCGCTCACATGATCGGAATGTGAGCGCTCATGTGATTGTGCATGGCACCGCGAAGTTTTCGGCCTCTGCGGCAATAGGCACTACGACGCGGGCAGCGAGGGCTGCTCCACGTAAGGGAGTCCAACAATGCCGCAGACCGAAAACGACAATCCGGTGATCGACTTGGGCGTGCTCAGCGCCGAACCGGCCGAGGAGTACCACGCCAAGGCCGGCGAGTATCTCTCCAGCCATCAACTGCTGGACTTCATGGCCTGCCCCTGGTTGTACCGCAAGAAGCAGCTTGGCCTGGTTCGGGATGAGGATGCGCCGGCGCTGCTGCTGGGCCGCGCCACGCACGTTCGCATTCTCGAAGGGCGCGACGCATACGAATCGCAGTTCGCCATCGGCGGTCCGATCAATCCCCGCACCGGCAAGCCCTTCGGCTCGAACACCAAGGCCTTCGCCGAGTGGGCCGAGGTCCAGGGCAAGCCGGTCCTCTCACATGAGCAGGTCGAGCTGATCGAACAAATGGCGGCCGGTGTGGCCATGAACGACGGGGCGGTGGACCTGCTTCTCTATGGCCGGGCCGAGGGGGTCATCCGCACGACCTACTGCGACACCCCATGCCAGGTGCGGCTGGATTGGGTGCATCCGCACAGGGGCATCGTGGACCTCAAGACCACCGCCGACCTGACCTGGTTCGAGAACGAGACCAGGCGACGGCGCTACCACAACCAGGTCGCCTTCTACCAGGCCGTCCTGGCCCAGGTGATCGGCCAGCTAATTCCCGTCTACCTCATTGCCGTCGAGAAGGTCGAACCGTTCCGCTGTGGCGTGTGGCGCGTCAGCGACAGCACGCTGGCCATCGCGCGGCAGGAGAACGAGGAAGCGATCCGCCGTCTGCGCCGGGCGTGGGAGATCGACGCCTTCCCGACCGGCTACGAGGAGGTCCGCGTGCTCGAGATTGTCTGACACCTCTCGCGTCCGGGTGGGACGGCGTGCCGCAGTGGCATGGATGCCATCACGGTGGAGCGCGGCCGGACTCCCTACGCCCACCCGGGCGCACTTTCGGCAGGGCCGGGCTGCCTGGGCCTCATAAGCCCAGAGAGGCGGGTTCGACTCCCGCACCTGCCATTGTGCTCAGCCGGCATGTGAGCAAGCGAACTCGAACCATGAGGAGCGACACGTGAAACGGAACTATCGCAAGTCAGACCCGCTGTCCTCGATGCTTGCCGGGCGGAATGTCGAGATGGGCGGCGCGGCCCGGCGGCACCGGGCGCTGTGCCTTCATGCCGTGCGGCGAACGCCGGGACTGACGTCCCGTGAACTCGAAGAGCGTCTGGGCATCAAGGCACACAAGCGTTTGCCGGAGCTGCGGCAGGCCGGATGCGTCCGCAACGGCAGGCCGCGCATCTGCACCGTCAGCGGCCGCCTGGCCATGACCTGGCATCCGCAGGAGTACCTCAACTGATCCCAAGGAGAACGACACATGAGCATGATGGATTCGCTGATCAGGACCACGACGCCCGCTCCGCCCAAGATGATCGTCTACGGCCAACCAGGCGTCGGCAAGACCACCTTCGCCGCAACGGCCAATGCGATTCTGCTCGACTGCGAGAACGGAGCCGGCGCGGTGCCCGGCCTGATGCGCACGCCGTATCTGCACACCTGGCCGGAGATGCGCAAATGGCTCATCGAGCTGGCGAGCCTGGCGCATGCCGATGCCCCGCCGGCGGTGGCCATCGACACCATCGACTGGATGGTCCAGCGCATCGTCGAACACGTCGTGCACGATCTCGATCCGAAGGCCGGGGCCAACCTGACCGGAACCTTGGCCACCGCTCACGGCGGGTATTTCAAGGCCCGGGAGATCGTGCAGAACATCGTCTATCGCGACTTGCTGCCGCTGCTCAACGCCGTCAGCGCCACCGGGGCGGCCATCATCCTCCTGGCCCACGCGGCCAACACGAAGATGACCACGCCCGAGGGGTACGACCAGCGTCTGGCCTCGCCGGACCTGCCGCACTGGATCGCGCCGCCCTTCATCGAGTGGGCGGATTGCGTGCTCTACGCCCACCGCCAGGGCGACCAGCGCCTGCTGCTGACCGAGGGCACCAACGTGATCTTGGCCAAGAACCGCTACGGCCTGTCGGCCGAGCTTCCTCTTTCGTGGCCCGCGCTGATGCAGGCCATGTCCAGCAACACCATCAACAGCAAGGAGAGCTGACCCATGGCAAATTTGAACGGATTCAACGCCAACGAAGTCGAACCGACTACCACGTTTGAGGCATTGCCTGCCGGCAAGTACCTCGTGGCGATCACCGCCAGCGAGATGAAGGCCACCAAGCGTGGCGATGGCAGCTATCTGCAGTTGGAGTTCACCGTTCTTGAAGGCGATTGCAAGGGCCGCAAGGTGTGGGACCGGTTGTGCATCAACCATCCCAACGAACTGACGCAGAAGATCGCCCGCGGCAACCTCTCGGCCGTCTGCCGCGCCGTCGGCGTGATGCAGCCCAAGGACAGCGTCGAGCTGCACAACATCCCGCTGGTGATCTCGGTCAAGTGCAAGAAGCGCGAGGATACCGGCGAGATCACCAACGAGGTCAAGGGCTACGAGGCGAAGGCGGCTGCCGCCGGTCGTCCGCAGCAGTCCCCGATCCATGACACCACGCCGCCGTGGAAGCGATGAGGGCAGATGCGATGGAACTGACGCTGCCCTGGCCCCCCAGCGCGAACCACTACTACCGCCGTGTCGGGCCTCGCACATTGATCAGCCGCGAGGGTCGAGAGTACCGCACCCAAGTGTGCAGGCTCCTGGCTCCGGGCGGCGGAAGCGGAATCCGCAAGCCGCCTGCGGGCGGACGCATCGCCCTGGCGATGGATGCCTTCCCGCCCGACAGGCGGCGGCGCGACCTGGACAACCTCCTCAAATGCACCCAAGACGCCCTCGCCCATGCGGGCGTGTTCGAGGACGACGGCCAGATCGACCTGCTGGCCGTGCGGCGATGCGAGGTGCTTGGCGGCGGGATGGTCGTGGTTCGGGTCGCTGAGATGCCGCTGCGTCGCTGCCCGCTGTGCGGGGCCAGGTATTCCCAAATGGAAAGTGAGTACCTCCATGACAACTGATAATCTCAAGACTCTGCGACTTGACGAAATCCGCATCGACGGCGGCACGCAGCCTCGCGTGGCTATCGATCAGAGCATCGTCGATGAATACGCCCAACAGTACAGCGCCGGTGTCGACCTTACACCGGTCACCGTCTTCTACGACGGCGCGAACTACTGGCTGGCCGATGGATTCCACCGGTACTGGGCCAACAGGAAAATCAAGAGCGACTACATCTTCGCTCACGTTCACCAGGGTACCCAGCGCGATGCCATCCTCTACTCGGTGGGTGCCAACGCCACCCATGGGCTTCGCCGGACCAACGCTGATAAACGCAAGGCCGTGTTGACCATGCTGACCAATCCCCTGGTCAGCCTCGACGGCGAAGGCACTCCCTGGTCTGACAACGCCATTGCGAGGCATTGTCAGGTCAGTCCTCACACTGTCGCATCCGTCCGGTCAGCTATGCAAATGCATAGCTGCGCCACCCGCAAGGGAACCGATGGCAAGCTCTACAACACCGCCAACATCGGCCGAACAAAGAAAAAGAAACGCCAACCAGGAGGCATCTCGCCCAACGCTGTGCTGCCGACCCGCCAAGCGCGCCCGGCCCTGGCCCAAACCAATCTCAACCTGCCGCATGACCCAGCCTATGGCGCTCGAGCCATCGTGGCTGCCATGGGCGAGGACTACGCCCGCCGGTTGATTGATTCCCTGACCTCCTACCTCCGTGACAAGAAAGAAGGTGACGCATGAGTGCCGCGCATACCAACCTCGCAATGGCAGGCACCGGCCCGATCGTCGAGCGCATCCTCATCACGCCCGACCAGGCGATCAAGTGGCTGGAACAGGCCAACACCAACAACCGCAAGTTGTCCCAGAAGCATGTGGACCGTCTGGCCCGCGACATGGCCGAAGGCAAGTGGAAGCTGACACACGAGGGCATCGCCTTCGGTCCCGACGGCACGCTGCTGGATGGGCAGCACCGTCTGTGGGCCATCTGCATGTCTGGCGTTCCGGTCGAGATGTTCGTCTGGCGCGACGTGGACCCGCAGTCGATGATGGCCATCGATTCAGGCAAGTCTCGCTCGCTGGCAGACATCCTCAACATCGCCGGCGAAAACGGCGACGTCAGCAAGAACGACCTGGCGACGCTGCGGGCGATGCTGGGCGGTTTCGGCAACCCGCCGATCCTCTCGCCAGCTGAGGCATCCGAGACGCTGCGCAGGCACCACGACGCCATCGCGTTCGCCGTGGCAAACCTACCGACCGTCACCTCGGCCCGCGGCGTCAACACCGCCATCACGAGGGCGGTAGTCGCCCGTGCGTACTACTCGGTCGATCGGGCGATGCTCAAAGACTTTTGCCGCAAGCTAACCACCGGTATCGTGACCTCCGGCGACGAGGGCATCATCGTTCTGCTGCGTCAGCATCTGCAGGAGAATCGCGGCGGCTCCTACAGCCAGCGCGTGCAGCGCTACGGCAAGGTTCAGCGCGTGCTGGCCGCTTGGCTCAAGGGCGAGAATCCCAGCCGTATCTACCCGGCCAGCAGCGAGCAGTTCCCGCTTCCCGAGGAGGTCAGGGCTTGAGCCAGTCGCTTCTGCCGCCTCCGGAAGCGCCCGCGATCACGCTGCGTCCGTACCAGGCCGAAGCGGTCGAAGCCGTCTATGACCACCTGCGCCGTCGGGATGACAATCCCTGCGTGGTCATCCCGACGGCCGGTGGCAAGACGCCGGTGATGGCCACGATCTGCCGCGATGCCGTCCAGCAGTGGGACGGACGGGTGTTGATCCTGGCCCACGTGAAGGAGTTGCTCGAGCAGGCGGTGGACAAGCTCCACGCGATGGCACCGGACCTGTGGCACCAAATCGGCATCTACTCGGCCGGGCTGGGCAGCCGGGACACCGACCATCCGATCATCGTGGCTGGCATCCAGAGCGTGTACCGACGGGCGAAGGAACTCGACAGCTTCGACATCATCCTTGTGGATGAATGTCATATGCTCCCGCCGGACGGCGAGGGGATGTACCGCACGTTCCTGGCGGACGCGAAGGAAGCAAATCCCAACGTTCGCCTGATCGGCCTGACGGCCACGCCTTACCGGATGTCCACGGGGATGATCTGTGGTCCGGAGAATCTTCTGAACCATATCTGCTACGAGGTGGGTGTCCGTGAGTTGATCGTGCAGGGCTATCTGTGCCCGTTGAAAACCAAGGCGGGCCGGCGAAAGGTGGACACCTCGGGCCTGCATATCAGGGGCGGCGAGTTCATCGCCGGTGAGGTCGAAGCCTTGATGGACGACGATTCCCTGGTGCGGTCGGCCTGTCGGGAGATCGTCGATCACACGCGCGAGCGGCATTCGGTCCTGATTTTCGCCAGCGGTGTGAACCACGCGCTTCACGTGCAGCGGGTGCTCGGCGAAATGGGTCATGAGTGCGGGTTCGTTTGCGGTGAAACATTGCCCTTCGAGCGGTCCGAGACGCTCAGGCGGTTCAAGAGCGGCACGCTCAAGTACCTGGTCAACGTCAACGTGCTGACCACGGGCTTCGATGCGCCCAACATCGACTGCGTGGCCCTGCTGCGGCCGACGATGTCCCCTGGCCTGTACTACCAGATGGTGGGACGGGGCTTTCGCCTCCATCCGTCAAAGGCCGACTGCTTGGTGCTGGATTTTGGCGGCAACATACTGCGACATGGCCCCGTCGATGCGCTGCAGGTCGACGATCGCGCCGCGGGCAGCGGTGAAACGCCGGCCAAGGAGTGCCCGCAGTGCCAGGCGGTGATCCATGCCGCCTATAGCGTCTGTCCCGAGTGTGGCTATGAGTTCCCGCCTCGCGAACGTGAAAAGCACGGGCGAGAGGCAAGCACCGCAGGCATCCTCTCTGGCGAGGTCACCGAAACGCAGTACGCCGTCAGCGAGGTCTACTACAGCGTCCACCACAAGCGCGACGCGCCGCCGGAGCATCCGCGCACGATGCGGATCGACTACCGCTGCGGATTCAATGACTACCACAGCGAATGGGTCTGCCCCGAGCACACCGGCTACGCGCGGCAGAAGTTCGAGGCCTGGTGGCGAGCCAGGTCGAATGAGCCACTCCCCAACTCGGCCGAGGAAGCGGTGGCGCTGGCCGAGGCTGGGGCGCTCGCGACGACGCTGGCCATCACCGTGCGATCGGTAGCGGGAGAGAAGTTCGACCGCATCATCGACTACCAGCTAGGCGCGATTCCACCGCGCCTCGATGGAAGCGATGAACGTATCGACGACAACTTGCCCGAGCCGGTCTGGCCCGAAGATGACATCCCGTTCTGAAGGAGAAACCTATGCCCTGCGCCGCATGTCGCAACAATCCCAGCACGGTCGACCGTGTGGCCCACCTGCTCGATGCGGTCAAGCGCATCGGCATCGATGAGCTGGAGCGGCTCGTCCAACAGGCTCACCAGTGCGATGCGCACCAGATGGATGATCCCTCCGAGCCGTTCCCCGTGACGCGGCAGGCGCTGCGGATGTTCTGGCACTTTCGCTGCAATCTCGAAGCGGTGGAGGTGACGCCGGCGCATGGCTGATCGACCGTCCATCCTAGACGTCGCGCAGACATACCTGTCGGCGGGTCTGTGTGTGCTCTCGGCCATCCGAGCCGAGAAGCGCCCTGCTGTGGGCCGGTGGAAACAATATCAGAAGAGACTGCCCACCCCGGCCGAGTTGTTCGCCTGGATGGTGAACAGTCCCGATGCCGTCTGCATTCTCTGCGGCGCGGTTTCGGGCAACGTCGAGATCATCGACTTCGACGGCGGCGGCGAGCTGTTCTCGGCCTGGTGGGATCGAATTCCGGCCAACCTTCGCCAGCGGCTGGTCGTCGAGTGCACCCCATCGGGCGGCCAGCACGTGATCTACCGCTGCGCTGTGGCCGTCTGCGGCAATTTGAAACTGGCCCAGCGTCGCATGGGCGAGAAGGTAGTCACGCTGATCGAGACTCGGGGCGAAGGCGGTCTATTCCTTTGTGCCCCAACGGCCGGATACGAAATCACCCAGGGCGATCTGTGCCACCTGCCCGTCTTGACCGAGGCCGATCGTGACATTCTGCTCCAGGCGGCGTGGAATCTGAACGAGTGGCCGCCGCACAGCGCGAATGTCGGCCAGAGAAGCGCACTGTCCGTCGGACAAGGCGAAGTCTCGGCAGACAATTCGAACCATGGCGGCTGTTCACCAGAGAACCGCCAGATGTGTGACGGTCCGTCGGACAACGGCCTTGCTCGGTCTACGTCGGTGGACATTTCGTACATTTGCGAATTGTCGGCCGACGAGGCGGACATTCGCCGCGATGGGGCGCACAACGACCACCTCACGCCGACGTCTGCCGAGCCTTCGCACCATCGGCTCGCGTCGGCCCACAATGACGACAGGCCGGGCGATGACTTCAACCGTCGGGGAGATGTGCGGTCCGTGCTCCAGAAGCACGGCTGGGTGCCGCTGACTGACCGCCAGGGCGCAAACGGCAACGAATACTGGCGTCGCCCCGGCAAAGATCCGCGCGAAGGAGGCTGGTCGGCCACGCTGAAGGAGTGTGCCGACGGACCGGTCTTTTACGTCTTCAGCTCGAACGCCGCGCCCTTCGAACCGCAGACCGGCTATGCGCCGTTCGCGGTCTACGCACTGCTCGAACATGGCGGGGATTTCGAACAAGCCGCCCGATCTCTGCGGTCCATGGGCTTCGGTGGCCATTGTTCGACGCAGGACGCCGATGGCGCGGACATCTCGGCCCTATGCCGATTGTCCGCTGCACCCGGCGCATGTCCGACGGACAGTCCACCCATCGGCCATGGAGTTGTAGATAATACCGATTCTGTGCCGGAGATTCAGGGGCTCAAGGCCCTGATCAACGGATTCACGGGCCTCAATCGCCCAATCATCCACGAGTTGCTGCGGGAATGCGAGACCATGAATGTCATCGCCAGTCCGAAAATCGGCAAGTCGTGGTTCGTCTCCCGCCTGGCCATCTCCGTCGCCTCGGGCCTGGATTGGCTGGGCCTGACGGTCGAGCCAGGGCGAGTGCTGCACATCGACAATGAGCTGCACCAGAACACCATCGCCTACCGCTACCGAGTGATCAGCGAGGCCATGGACTTCCCGCACCACCTCTACAGCGGCAACATCGACATGGTTTCCCTGCGCGGCCGGCTGCGCGACCTGTACGGTCTGGCCCGCCTGTTCGAGCGGATCGAACCGGGTCAGTACAAGATCGTCATTCTCGATGCCTTCTACCGAACGCTGCCGCGCGACACCGACGAAAACGACAATGGCGCGATCGCCAACCTCTACAACCTGATCGACCACTACGCGAGCCGATTGCAGTGCGCGTTTGTCCTGATCCACCACACCTCCAAGGGCAATCAGTCGGGCAAAGCCGTGACCGACGTGGGGGCCGGGGCGGGTAGTCAGTCCCGCGCTGCCGACACGCACCTGATCCTGCGTCCGCACGAAGAAGACGGCATCGTCGTGCTGGAGTCGGCCGTCCGCAGTTGGCCGCCCATGGCTCCGCGTGCGCTGAAGTGGGAGTGGCCCCTGTTCACGCCCACCGACGAGGTGGACACGTCGGCGCTACTGGGCATGGAAAAGTCCGGCAAGCCCAGGTCCGTGCCGCTCGAGGATTTTGTCGAGCAGTGCATTGCGGCCAGCGACCCATGCTCGAAGCGCTCGGTCATTTACGAGGCCAACCAGCGGCTGGGCCTATCCGAGCGCAAAGCCGAAGAGATGCTCGACCTGGCGATGGAGCGCGGCCTGGCGTCGCGCATCCGGGCAGGTTCGGCCATGGTCTACGTGAAGAACCGCTGCGGCGTGACCGGCGACAAGGCGCTATGGGCGGCGGCGCTACTGGCCCACAACCCGCAGGCCAGTGTGCAGGACATCGCCGGGCGGGCGGACATCTCCGAGCGGTACGTGCGCCAAATCCGCAATGCGATGGGCGGAACTGACGCAGGATCGGCGAACGAAAACAAAGGGCTAACGGCGGAACTGGACGCGGAACTGACGGAACTCGGTTCCGCCCTCAGTTCCGCAAATCAAGTTTGCAACACATGAACCAACAAGCACTTAGGAACCACGGCAGTGGCGGAACTGGACAGTTCGTGAGACGCGCCGCAAAACGCGCCGCAGTTCCGCGAGGCTCGCAAATGCAAGTGGCTGATATTCAACGGCTTACGAAATCTCGACGCGGAACTGGGAGCGGAACTGGACACAGCCCTCCCCCTACGGGGGAGCACGCGGGCGTCCCAGACGCCCCGCGATGCTCCCCTGGTCGCAGGGGCTTGTCCGCGGGTCCTCCCGGGAACCTGGCCAGGAGAGGTCACGGGAACGCGTCGGCTTTCGTGACAGAGTTTGTTGGCAACGCGCCGAACCGTCGGCGCACAACCCCAAGGCACAGGGAGGTGCTTGAATGATCGCTACCCAGGATGCAACCACGCAGAAATTCGCCGTCGAACTGCGCAAGATCGACGACATTCGCCCGTACGAGCGGAACCCCCGCATCAACGACCAGGCAGTGGACGCCGTGGTCGAGTCGCTGCGGCAGTTCGGCTTCCGCCAGCCGATCGTGATTGATTCCGACGGTGTAATCATCGCCGGCCACACGAGATGGAAAGCTGCGAAAAAGCTGGGGCTGGCCAGGGTGCCGGTCCACGTCGCCACCGACCTGACGCCCGAGCAGGTGAAAGCGTACCGCATCGCGGACAACAAGACGGGCGA
>CAZLDQ010000116.1:0-18470 GCA_964558295.1 uncultured Planctomycetaceae bacterium
CAATCAACTCCATCGTCCGCGTAATCTTGCGGATGTTGCGGATCGCCTTGCGGCGGCGGTCGAGTGCTCGGGCATTCGCCATGGGATCGCTCTTTCCTTCCTATACCCGGGCCTTGGCCGGCTCGGACGTGGTCTTCCCTTGCTTCTTCTGGCTGGTGTAGACCTGCTGGAACTCGGCGATCACCTTTTCCAACTCGGCCGTGGCTTCGTCGTCCAGCTTCTTGGTCTCGGCGAGCTTCTGCCAGAACGCCTGCTTCTTCTCGTGGATGAACTTCAGGAACTCCTTCTCCCAGGCGCGGACTTCGCCTGTCGGCACCTTGTCGAGATGCCCGTGAGTCCCCGCATAGATGCTCAACACCTGATCGATGACGTGCATCGGATGATAGAGTTCCTGCTTCAACAGTTCGAGCATCCGATAGCCACGATCCAAACGGGCCTGCGTGGCCGGGTCCAACTCGGTACCCAACTGAGCGAATGCTTCCAACTCGCGGAATGCGGCCAAGTCGAGTCGCAAACCACCGGACACCTTTTTCATCGCCGCAATCTGCGCTTTCCCCCCCACGCGAGAAACCGAGATGCCGACGTTCATGGCCGGCCGCTGCCCGGCGAAGAACAAGTCAGGCTGCAAGTAGACCTGGCCATCGGTGATCGAGATCACATTGGTGGGAATATAAGCCGACACTTCACCTTCGAGCGTTTCGACGATCGGCAACGCGGTCATCGAGCCGGCGCCCAACTCGTCGTTGAGCTTCGCAGCACGTTCCAACAGACGGCTATGGGCGTAGAAGATGTCACCCGGATAAGCCTCGCGTCCCGGCGGACGGCGAATCAACAGCGACAACTGGCGATAGGCCTGAGCCTGACGCGAAAGATCGTCGTAAATGATCAGGCTATGGCCGCGGTTGTACATAAAGTACTCCGCCATTGCACAGCCGGCATAGGGAGCGATGTACTGCAGCGGAGCCGGATCGGCAGCCCCGGCCACAATGACCGTGGTGTAGTCCATGGCCCCTTCACGGCGAAGGATGTCGATCAGCCCGGCAACGGTCGATTCCTTCTGGCCGACCGCGACGTAGAAACACTTCACGTCGCTGCCGCGTTGGTTCAGAATCGCGTCGATACCGATCGAGGTCTTTCCGGTCTTGCGGTCACCGATGATCAATTCACGTTGACCGCGACCGATCGGCGTCATGGCATCGATGGCCTTGATCCCGGTCTGCAAAGGCTGGTTCACCGGCTGCCGTTCGGCGACACCAGGGGCCGGCGACTCAACGGGGCGCCGCTCGGTGGCCACGATCGGCCCCTTGCCGTCCAACGGATTGCCCAGGGGATCAATCACGCGGCCGAGGACCGCCTCGCCCACGGGCACGCTCAACAGCTTGCCGGTGCTGCGGACCTCGTCCCCCTCATTGATGCGCAGATAGTCCCCAAGGATGATTACACCCACGGAGTTTTGTTCGAGGTTGAAGGCCAAGCCGATAACCCCGCCGGGGAACTCGACCATTTCACCGGCCATCACGCCGGAGAGCCCGTAGACGCGGGCAATCCCATCGCCGACCTCCAGCACCCGGCCGACTTCACGGACGTCGATTTGGGCTTGATACTGTTCAATCTCTTGCTGGATAACGGAAGCGATCTCGTCGGCTTTGAATCTCATGAGCACTCCTGTCCATCATCTGCTGGCGCAGTTGTTTCAATTGGTTGGCGATTGAAGCGTCGTAGACAGTGTCGCCCACCCGTACGACGATTCCTCCAATCAGATCCGGCTTGACCAGCCGCTCCAGAATCGGCTCTCCGCCGACGACGCTCGCCAGACTTTGCGTAATACGGCGGGCCAATTCTTCAGGAACGGGTGTTGCGGTGGCCACTTGCACGCGCACGCGGCCACGCAACCGGTCGTACTGTTCATGCGTTTGGCGATGGATCACCCGAAGGATATCCAACCGTTCGTGACGGGCCACCACCTTGAGGAAGTTCAAGAAGATCGTCGACGCCTGAGACTTCAGCACACGGTCCAACAGTACGGCCTTCTCCTCGGCCGCGACAAGCCGAGAAGCGAGCACCTGTTCAAGCGAGGGAAACACATTGAGCACGTCGGAAATGAAGGAATCAAACTCGGCAAGGAGTTCGTCGGTCCTGCCAGCATTCTCCGCCGCACCGAGGAATCCCTCGGCATACACGTCGGCCACATGCTGGGCGCCGACGTCTGCTTCGAACTCGGCTGCGAACTGGGCGTCGCGTGCAGTAGGATCTTGGGCCATTGGTCCGTCCGTCTAAAGGCTTCACTCAAGCAACGACTACAACATCAACCGGCGCCGCCGTTCCGGCTGGCCTTGGTCTTGCCGAAATCGGTCAAGGCCTGTTCAATCAGGCGGTTGTGGGCCGCCCGATCAAGCTGGCTTCCCACGATCTTGCCGGCCAAGTCCACGGCCAGCGTAGCACTTCGGTCGGCCAGTTCCTTGAGGGCTCCGGCAGTGGCGGTATCGATCTCCGCCAAGGCGCGATCGCGTTCGGCTTCAGCCGCCATTCTCGCCTGTTGGACAATCTGGGCCCCGGCCTGTTCGGCCTCGCGGCGGGCCGCGTCAAGCATTTGGCGGACCTCCTCGCTGGCTGCGGCGAGTTTCTGCTGATACTGGTCCAGCATTTGCCGCGCCTCGGCATTGCTGCGTTCGGCCGCGGCGATCTCGTCGAGGATGTGGCTCTCGCGTTTGCTAAGCCCTTCGGCGATCGGCTTCCAGGCGAACTTCCAGAGGATCGCGAGCACCAGCACGAACACGATTCCCGTCCAGAGCGCCAAATCCGTCTTGAAGTCAAGCGGGTTGACCCCGCCTTCGCTGCCGTGTTCGGCAGCCTCGCCATGGCCCACGGCCTCCGCGCGAGCCGCTTCCTGCGGCGCCGCCAAAGCCAGCTTGTCGCCGGCCAGCCAGCCCCCGAGGGCTCCCAGCATCACGATGGCGGATACAAATCGCATGAACATCGTACGTTTGCCTTTTTGGGTAAACGAATCAGGCTTACAGCGACATCAAGCAGATGATCAAGGCAAAGAACGTCACACCTTCGATCAAAGCGGCGGCGATGATCATGGCCGTGTTGACGTTGCTAGCGACTTCCGGCTGGCGGGCCATGCTCTCGACGGCCGAGGCACCGATCTTCCCAATGCCGTAGGCCGCACCGATGATGATCAGGCCGGCGCCAAACGCTCCACCCAGCTTGATCAATGAGGTGTCGAGCGCCTGAGCGCCCGCCGGCTTGGCAGCTTCTTGGGCCAGGACGGGGGCGGCCAACGACAGCATGACGACACACACGATGGCGACAATTGTGGCAAGCTTCTTCACGTGAACCTTCTCCTTAAACTCAGTGGGGAACAACGTAGACGATTCGGCGGGCAGTGCGCCATCCGCTCAGTGCTGATGGACCGCCATGCCGATGAACAAGGCCGACAAAAAAGCAAAAATGTAGGCTTGCAGGAATGCGACGAACAGCTCCAACAGATTCAGCGCCGTAGCGCCTGCGACGGAGGCAAACGTCACACCCAGCCAGAGAACAACCGAATGGGCCGTCGCCGCGATGAAGCCTAAAATCACCGCAAGCACCAAGTGCCCGGCAAACATGTTGGCCAGAAGACGCACGGCCAACACCGTGTGCTTGATGAACAGCCCGGCAATTTCAATCACCAGAAGCATCGGGACCAAGAAGACCTTCATCACCACAGGTACGTCCAGATGCGGAACCATCCCAGTCCAGAATCCGACCACCCCATACTTGACCATCCCAGCCACCATCACAACCAGGAGAGTCATCAAGGCCAAGACCGCCGTAACGGAGATCGATCCCGTCGGCGAGCCGACCCAAGGGAGCATCCCCATCAGGTTACAGAACAAGACGAAAAAGAACACCGTCCAAATAAACGGAAGAAAGCGGTCGGCATCGTGACGGCCAATGGCCGGCCGAGCCACTTCATCCCGCAGAAAGACAAGGATTGCTTCGATCATATTGGGAAAACAGCCATGGACCGGCTTTCCGGCGGCGATCCGCCGGGCCAGGGGGATGAAAACGAGCAGCATCAGTAGGGCCACGGCCAACTCAATAACCATGAATTTGGTCACCTGGATGCCAAACAGCTCGGGCAACTCAAAGTGAATCCCAAACGGCAAGTGAAAGCCATTGGCGTCGCGAACGTGGGAGCCCGCTTCTGCTATATCAATCATTGGGAAGCTGCGTGGGAGAATCGCTGGAGGTTGGCCGGCCTGCGGCATTGGTCAACAACAGCAGGGCTGTCTCAAATGCCAAGGTCAGCGGATAGAAACCAACAAGATAATACAACAAGCCTGCCTCTGCTAGCGGCCTACCCCGCAAGTAGAAGACAGCACCGAAACCAAAGGGAATGCCCAACCGTGGGAACATCCCCAGTAGCCCGCCTTGCCAAACATAAGCGGTCTTGTGAAACGGGGACGACACGATCAGTCCAGCTTCAGCGCCAGCTAAGCAAAGCGCAGCAGCCACGGCTGCGGCCAAGGCCGACTCTCGACCTCCTAGCCATACAGCCACGAGGGCGACGACCGCGTACGCCAAAAGCGTACCCAGGGCCAGTGCCGTCGCCTGGGCGCAAAGCCCCCGGCTCAGCCAGCTTATTAACGAACTGTTCATGTCCTCACCGCTGCCGGTGGTCGTGCGGCCCTGTGCGCTCCACCGGCTTGTTCGCCTGCATCGATTTCGTCAGGCGAATCAAATGGATTAATCCCGCGCTCATCCCAAAGACGGTTCCCAGGATAAGAAACACGATCCACGTCCCCAGATACTGATCCAGCCAGTGCCCCAAAACCCCAGGCAGGACCATTTCCAAGGCGATAGTCATAATGTGCGAACTCCAAGCGACTGCTTGAGCCATCAGCGAGCGGTCATCATGGAAATTCGTCATGACCAAACGCGGCGGGTTTCCGCACGCAAGGAACTCGCAGCAGGCGAACCTGCCACGATTGCGTCCTTCAATGTCACGCGATTTAAGCTGGTTAATCTAGCCAGGGCAAGTCGACGTGTCAACGGACAACACCAGTCAATTTCACTCATCTGCATCATGATCACCCGAAACACAGTAACCATCAACCAATAAAGCTGGGTGATCAAGGGCGTTCGGTTATCCAGGATAACGTAGGCCCAAATTACCCGGAGGCAAATCAAAAGCCGAGCGTTTGTCGCTTACGCGGCCTCCCGAGATGCGGCCTTTTGACAGCCCACCCCACACCTGGGGAGTGCCTCACAGAAGCCGCCCCGATATCAAACTAGAAAATCGGCCATTCCCAATTCGAATCTTTAAGTTCTTTAATGACAATGAGATGCAACGTGACAACGGTGTTGCTTTGGTCTCCCCCCCACGTCGAATCATTGCAATGAAACCCTTATCCAATTAGAATCAAATCTGTCGGAGCCCTTCGTCCTGCCCATGACGGGTACCTGCCAGCGACGAAAGCACGACACAAACAACGAGAGTCCGGTAAACCCATTCGGGCGAGTCACGGCACGAGAGCTAGACATCCCGGTGGGCGTCCGCGTAAGGAATAATGTGGACGATGCTGGAGAAGGCCGTATTGTTGCGGTTCTCCCCAGCTCCGGAGGGGCAAGTCATCGTTGTCCCACCACAACGCATTCCGGCCAAGGACAGCCGAAGGGAAAGGGGGCACCATTTCCGGGTCACGGATGACACGCCTGTACAGATCGACCCACAGCCATGTTGCCTATCCCGGCATACGGCAACCCGGAGGTACGTCCTGTGATCACTGTAGCGAATCTCAAGTCGCGTACTGCAAAAGACTTGGCCGCTTTGGCCAAACGCAAGGGGGTCCCTGGTTGGCATGCAATGCGTAAGGACGAGCTAATCAAAGCTCTGACGAAGCTCGCCCAGCGTGACTTGCCGAAGGCCGCAAAACGCTGCGACAGCAACGGTCACGCGTCCCCTCCGGCCCCCAAGGCTCGCTCTAGCCGTACAGAAAAGCGACTCAACCAGATCAAGGCCAAGATGGCTATCTCCCGTGACTTGGCCTACTCAACCAATGGTAACGGCAATGGTCAAACCAAGGAACGCCTGGTGTTGATGGTCCGCGGACCGTTTTGGCTCCACGCCTATTGGGAACTGACTCGCCAAAGCGTCGAACGCGCCCGGGCGGCCCTGGCTCAATACTGGCATGCCGCTCGCCCTGTACTCCGCCTCTTCGAGGTCAAACGTGATGGTACCACGAGTACGGAGCGCAAGATTGTACGCGACATTGAAGTCCATGGCGGAGTGAACGACTGGTATGTGGACGTCCAGGATCCCCCCAAGAGTTATCAGATGGACATCGGCTACGCGGCCCCAGAGGGCAAGTTCGTCACCCTGGCACGTAGCAACGTGGTAAGCACCCCGCCACTCGGATCAGCCACCTCGGCTGATGGCAACTGGGCGGAAGTCGCTCGCGACTGCGACCGGATATATGCGTTGAGTGGCGGCTATGACCGCGACATCGACTCAAGCGAACTCAAAGATCTATTTGAAGAGCGGTTGCGCCGGCCGATGGGGACTTCAACCGCTAGCCGTTTCGGTTTAGCGTCCGGGCATTTGGACCACGCCAACGAGGAGTTTGCTTTTGACGTCGACGCGGAATTGGTCGTTTTCGGCGCTGCCGAGCCTGGCTCCCGGGTGGCAATCAAAGGCGAGCCGGTGCGCATGCAAGCCGACGGGACATTCGTCGTTCGCTTTAGCCTGCCAGATCGACGTCAAGTCTTGCCGATCGTCGCCAGCAGTGCAGATGGAGTGGAACAGCGCACCGTGGTCCTGGCCATCGAGCGGAACACCAAAGTGATGGAGCCGATGACCCGCGACTCCGAGGGGTAGCACTTCATTCAATCGGTTTCCCTCTACCGATACAACGAATATCGGCCACACAGTCAGCGTCCTTTGATACCGGCGGGCTGGATGGAAATGGTTGTCGGCCGAGCGTCCCTTCAACTTTTGGCCCCATTCTGTACATTGGCAAGCTCCCCCTATTGCTTGCTAAGCTTCCCCACCTTTCGACAACCAGCCGATCCGCGTAAACTAGTTGAGAGCCTGCTGCCAGAGCCTTCTCGACGATTGAAAGCAAGCGGTCAAAAGCCTACTCGTGGGCAGGGGAAGGAGCAGCTCACTTTCTATCGATGGATCAAGCAGCGATGTCACTGGATATCAACAGGATTTTGCATGACTGGGACTTCAATCCGGACGAGTTGATGGTCCGGATCATTCTCGGAGATGACGGGCGTGAGAAGCTCCAATTGCGACTCGATATGGGCCTTCTTCAGATGGAGCTCAACGGCCGGCCAGACGGACAGCGACCCGAAGGCTATGAGTCTTGGCTGGACTACTACGAGTATCAACAACAGCTGCACGAGCAAAACAATCCAGAAAATGTCCCTTTTGTGCTGGAAGACCCAGATTGCGTACGTCTCTGGCGTGAAGGGATCCAATACTATCAACGCTACTTGAGCTGCTGGCACTTGGAACGCTACGATCTGGTAGCCCGGGATACGGCACGCAGCCTGCGACTGTTCAGCTTTGTCCGGACCTACGCCAAGACGGAGCGAGCCAAGTTGCAGTTTGATCAATGGCGAGCCTATGCGACAATGATGCACACACGGGCAGTAGCTACCCCCCTCGTTCGGGAGGGAAAGTATCAACCTGCCCTGCAAGTGATCGAAGCTGGAATTGACGCAATTCGCGATTTCCTCGATGAATATCATCAGGGGGAACAAGCCGAGCAATGCGTCGAGTTGAACAACCTCGAACAATGGCGTCGCGAGGTAATCCAAGAGAAACGCAACGCGGGAGCCATGGAACCGGCCGACCTCGTGGAGGAGCTTCGTCGGCAGCTGCAGGAAGCGGTGCGCGAAGAGAATTTCGAGGAGGCCGCTCGCCTGCGTGACGAAATCCGGCGATTGACGAGCGAGTAGCCGGAATAAGCAAATCGTTTGCACGTCATGGCGAAGACGTGAGCGGTGAATCGAATCGGTCATCTAGCGTTTAAACCGCGGCCAGCCCTTCGTTCCACTCCCAAATCCTGGGTCGTCAGTCTGTTGTCCTTCGTCCTTTCCTCAATATCGTCCTGCCTGTGAAACTCATCCGCGATCTAGATAGCCTGCCTGAGAACCTCCGTGGCGGAGCCGTGTCGATCGGCAATTTCGATGGCGTGCATATGGGACACGCCAAAATAGTTGAACGCCTGGTGGTCGAAGCACGCCGCATCAAGGGACCGGCGTTGGTGTTCACGTTTGATCCATCTCCGGCCCAGATTCTCCGCCCTGACCGGGCCCCGCCACCGTTGACTTGGCTGGCTCGGAAGGTGCAATTGTTGACGGCCCTGGGCGTCGACGCGGTGATCGCATATCCGACCGACGAGGCCTTTCTCCGGCAGGAACCACGTCAATTTTTTGACCAGATCCTTCGCGGGAAGCTCAATACCCAAGCGCTGATCGAAGGCCCGAACTTCTTTTTCGGTCACGACCGGCATGGCAATACCGGCCTGTTGGCTCGCTATTGCGCTGAGGCAGGGATGACGATGGACATGGTGCCGCCGGTGGAAATCGATGGCCAAATGGTATCAAGCTCACGTCTCCGCACGTTGATCGGGGAGGGGCAAGTCGAACTGGCCCGGCGAATGCTCCGGCAACCGTATCGAATTCACGGCCTGGTGATTCATGGAGCGGGACGGGGCTCCGAGTTGGGCTACCCGACGGCCAACCTGGCGAACGTCGACACCCTGCTACCGGCCGAAGGGATCTATGCCGGCCGGGCAATCGTCGATGGCAAATTCTGGCCGGCGGCGATCAGCCTGGGCCCTAACCCGACTTTTGGCGAGGGCTCGCTAAAAGTGGAGATCCACTTGGTTGACTTCCGTGGAGACTTGTATGACCGGGATCTTGAGGTTGACTTTTTGGCTCGCCTTCGTGACATTCAGAGATTCGATTCCATCGCCAAGCTAGTGGTCCAGATGGATCGCGATATTGACCGCACCAGGGCCATTGCGGCCGAGTCTACCGCCTGAGGAGCCTAGTCTTGCAAGAGTCGTGCTGTTCCCCCAAGTCTCAATGCCCATCTTCAGATTTGGATTGGAGTCGTTTTGTCCAACTCATCCAAAACCACCAGCATTTCCTGCTGACCACCCATATCCGCCCCGATTGCGATGCTGTGGGGAGTGTGATGGGCATGGCCGGGATTCTGGAGCGTCTGGGCAAGACAGTCCAGGTGGTCACGGGATTCGATTTGCCCCCGAATCTGCGTTTTCTCGATCCCGATCGGAAGATCAAGCGCGTGGGGCCGGACGTATCGCTCGATTCGCTGAAATCGGTAGAAGTGGTGCTGATTCTCGACACGTCGGCTTGGGCGCAGTTGGGCGACATGGGCGAGGTGATCCGCACGACGAAAGCTAAGAAGGCCGTACTAGACCATCATGTCAGCAGTGACGACCTCGGCGCCGAACTGTTTAAAGACAGCACAGCCGAGGCGGCCGGACGTCTGGTGGCCGAAGCGGCCGACCACTTGAACGTGCCCCTCACGCCCGAGATCGCCCAGCCGCTGTATGCAGCGTTGGCAACCGACACGGGCTGGTTCCGCTTTGCGTCAACGACCAGCGAAACGCTCCGATTGGCCGCACGGCTGATCGACGCTGGGGCGGTGCCAGACGAGTTGTACAAGCAGCTTTTCGAGAATGAAAGCCTCGGCCGACTCCGGTTGATTGGCCGCACGATGGCCCGGCTGCAAACGGAGTTGGACGGTCGGCTGATCTATTCGTGGATTTTGCTGGAAGACTTCGACGCGGCGGGGGCCCTCCCCTCTGACAGCGAAGACATTATCAACATGTCGCTGGGGGTCGGGGGCACGGAGTTTGCCCTGATTTTCGTGGAGCAGCGGAGCGGGGGGTTCAAGATCAGCTTCCGCAGCCGTTGTGACGTGGACTGCAGCCGGCTGGCCGAGCAATTTGGCGGTGGGGGTCATCGCCGGGCGGCCGGCGCCTTCCAGCCCGGCTCGCTTGACGAGGTTCTGGCAAAGACGCTTGACGCCGTCCGTGCGGCAATGCAATAATGGGCCCGCCCTGGCGGTCGATGTGCCCACCTGTGGCCGCCGACGTGTCCTGAACGACAAAGGTGTGTTTTCCGCGTGCATCGGGCCGTCACGATTTGTCTTGATGACAGCCCGGTTGCGACATCCTGAAAGGCGGAGGGTTCATGAGCACGAAACACGAGTGCTGCTGTTGTGGCGGTTCCAAGTCGCCGGCCCCACAACGTCGCGGTTTCTTGGCAGGAGCCATTGCCGTAGTCACCGGCGGTATTGCCGTGGCAGTGCCGGCGCTGGCCAGTCTGGTCTCGGCCCTCAATCCGTTACGACAGAAAGCCCAGGCGGGTCAGTTTCTCCGGCTGGCTTCCTTAGAGGCAATCCCTGCGGACGGCACGCCCCGCAAGTTCCCCGTGATCCTCGATCGCACCGATGCCTGGAACCGTTTTCCGAATGAGCCGGTTGGGGCAGTGTTCCTGCGTCGTGTGAAGGATACCGTGGAAGCGATCCATGTGGTCTGTCCACATGCCGGTTGTTTCATCGTCTACGACACGTCCAAGAACACCTACTGCTGCCCATGCCACAACGGCAACTTTGACCTGACGGGCAAACGCCTCGACGCCAATTCTCCCAGCCCCCGCGATCTCGACACACTTGAGGTTGAAATCCGCAACGGAACGGAAGTCTGGGTCAAGTTCCAGAACTTCCGGACCGGCACTCCTCAGAAGGTGGCCGAAGCATGAACACGTTTCTCCGATGGCTCGACAACCGAACTGCCGTGAACGCCACAGTGCGCGATATTGCGGACTGGAAGCTTCCGGGTGGCGCTCGCTGGATGAACGTCTGGCCAGCCACGATCCTATTCACCTTCTTCGTGCAGGCCGTCACCGGCTTGGTGCTATGGATGTTCTATAGCCCCAGCGCCCAAACCGCTTGGGAAAGCGTCTACTACATTCAGCATGAAGTGCTGGGCGGATGGCTGTTGCGTGGCATCCACCACTACGCGGCCCAGGTGATGGTGGCCCTGGTCGCCTTGTACGTGATTCAGATGATCGTCCGTGGCACTTACCGCGCGCCACGCGAGCTAGTCTTCTGGGCAGCCGTGCTGCTCGGAATGTTTACGATGGCCCTGGTGCTCACCGGCGATTTGCTCCCCTGGGATCAGAACAGCTTCTGGGCCACCCAGGTTCGCGTCAAGTTCCTCACGCTTCTGCCGGGAATTGGTGGCTCCCTCTACAAACTGGCGGCGGGTGGTCCGGCTTTCGGCCACCTGACGGTAACCCGGTTCTTCGCATTGCACGCGGGCCTGTTCACGGCCGTCTTCCTCGTCCTATTGTATCTCCACTACCGCTTGCTTCGCCGCGCCGATGCGACGGAAGCGGCCGAAGCCAAGCGGGTTGGTTACTATTGGCCCGACCAAGCGATGCGTGACGGTATTGCCTGTTTGGTGGTTGCTAGTGTCATCGGTTTTCTGGTCTGCCAGCACGCCATGGGAAGCCACCCGCTCGGTTACGCACCGAGTGAATACCTTGGCGCAGGGCTTGGCGCGCCGGCCGACCCCGCCGAGGCCTATGCCGCAGCGCGGCCCGAATGGAGTCTGTTAGGGGTCTACGAATTGTCCAACATGTTCCCCGGCGAATTGAAGCTGGTGCCGATCTTTATCATTCCCGGAATCGTGGCCGCGATTGTCTTTGCAATGCCACTGATCGCCCGAATCAAGGTCGGCTACTGGTTCAATCTGGGATTCACGGTCGCGTTGCTTGTCGGCCTCGTGATTCTGTCACTTCGAGTACTCGAACACGACCGGGCGAATGCATCGCATCAAGCGGCCCTGGCCGTCGGCCAGGCGGACGCGCATCGCGTGATCGAGTTGGCCCAATCGCCCGAGGGCATCCCGATCAACGGAGCCCTGGCCCTGCTGCGAGCAGACCCCAAGACCCAAGGTCCCCGGCTCTTCCAGCAACATTGTGCCAGTTGCCACGACTATGTCGATGGCAATGGCAAGGGAATCAAGGCAGAAAAGTCTTCGGCCCCCAATCTCTATGCCTTTGCCAGTCAGGAGTGGATTGCCGGCTTTTTGGACCCCAAGCAGGTTGTTGGTCCCAAGTACTTTGGGAACACGGCCTTTAAGGACGGCGACATGGTAGAGTTCATCAAGGATAGTCTCAAAGAGCTGAAAGACGATGAGGACCTGAAGTCTGAGTATCCGAAGATGATCAAGGTCTTGGCTGCAGAAGTAACCCGTGATCCGTCCAAGGAAGTCTCCGAAGACGATGCCATGCTCCTGGGAGACTTCACCTGCACGGAATGCCATCGCTTCCACAAGGCCGGCAAGCTTGGATCGGCCCCGGACCTGACTGGCTACGGCTCGCGGGAGTGGCTGATCGGAATCATTAGTGATCCAAGCCACAAACGGTTCTACGGCGAGAATAACGACCGCATGCCGTCGTATGTAAAATCGCCGACGGAACCGGACAAAAACATCCTGACTGTCCACCAAGTGGAGATCCTCGCCGATTGGCTCCGCGGCAACTGGTACGAGCCCAAGGTGGCGGAGGCGGCAGCCAAGAAGTAGCGATTGATCTGATTAGACCAAGAATGGGGGGCTGTCAGTGCCCGGCCGGACTGTGTTGGCGGTTTCGCCGACGGAAAAAGCCTCTCATTCGGTTTCTTGCATCCTGTTCGCCACTTACCGCCCCTGCCACGCGGCCCCCTTTCTCAGTCCGCGACTTTTCCCCGTCCTTGGCGGGATCTATAATCGAAGGACTATGGCGGTTATCGAGATCAGCGGACTCTCGAAGTCCTATCGGGTGTATCAGAAGAAGGAAGGGCTGCTGGCCTCGATCAGCGGCCTGTTTCACCGCGAGTACCGCGTGGTGGAAGCGGTTCGCAAGGTGGACCTGACCGTCGACGGAGGGGAATTCGTTGCCTTTCTTGGTCCCAACGGGGCAGGGAAGACCACGACGCTCAAGCTCCTCTCCGGCGTACTCACCCCCAGCAATGGGGTTGCTCGAGTGCTTGGGCATATCCCATGGAAGCGGGAAAACGCCTACCGCCGCCGATTCGCTTTGGTCATGGGGCAGAAGAACCAGCTTTGGTGGGATCTGCCGGCCGCCGAATCGTTCCGCCTCCATCAGCAGATCTACCGGATCGAACGCCAGCAATTCGACCATACGCGCGATGAGTTGACCAGTCTACTGGATGTTCGCCATCTGTTGTCACAGCCGGTCCGGGAACTGTCACTGGGCGAACGGATGAAGATGGAACTGATCGCCGCGCTGCTGCATTCCCCTGAAGTCCTCTTTTTGGACGAGCCGACGATCGGGCTGGACGTGATTGCCCAGTACAATATCCAGCGGTTCCTGCGCCATTATCAGGAAACCCGCAAGATTACGATCCTTCTGACGAGTCATTACATGAAGGACGTGGCCGCGTTGTGCCACCGCGTCGTCATCATCAGTTTTGGGCAGATCATCTACGATGGCTCGCTGAGCGGGATCATTGACCGGTTCGGAGGCCACAAGGTAGTCTCACTCCAGTTTGGCGGCGGCCGAATCCCCGACGACCTAAACCGCTATGGGGAGACGATTTCCGTGGCCGTGCCACGGGTCAAGTTGCGTGTCGCCCGAAGCGAGGTCCCCGAGGTCTTGGCAGCCATTCTTGCCCGGCATACGGTGGAAGACGTCAGCGTCGAAGACCCGCCATTGGAGGAAGTGATCGCCGAAATGTTCTCCCTGGCTGACCAGCCTGGCCAACGCACGCTCGGGCCGGTGCCGGAACTGCTGAATGAGGAAGGATAGATGATGAATGCAGAATGCGAACTGCGGAACACAGAATTCCGAATCTGGGCCTCCTCGTTCGCACTCTGTTTGTCCATTTCTTTTTCCCTCCTTCTGCATTCTGTATTCTGCATTCTGCATTGACCTATGCTTGCTCGCGCTGCAACTTGGTGGACAATCCTGAGGATCAGCATTGAAGAACGGCTGGTCTACCGGGGAGACTTTGCGCTGGGCACGTTGATGCGGTTGTTGCCGATCGTAACCCAAATCTTCCTTTGGGGAGCGGTATTCGCCGGGTTAAATGCCTCGGGCGAGGGAAATGGCCAGATCGCTGGGTACAGCTATCATGACTTCATCGCCTACTATCTGCTGACGATGATCAGCCGGGCCTTTTCGAGCATGCCGGGGCTGGCGTCGGGCATCGCCCGGGATGTGCGCGAGGGGACGATCAAGAAGTATCTGATCCAACCGATCGACATGCTCAGTTTCCTCTTGCTCTATCGGCTGGCCCATAAGCTGGTCTATTACCTGATTGCCGCGACACCGTTTGCCCTGGTCTTCTACCTGTGCCGCGACTACTTCCCCGGCTGGCCCGACGGCCTCACGATGCTCGCCTACCTCGCCGCGTTGGCCATGGCGTTCCTGCTCGGTTTCTTTCTGGACGCAACGATCGGGATGATCGGTTTCTGGTTCTTGGAAGTCAGCTCACTTCTATTCGTCTACATGCTGTTCAACTTCTTCTTCTCCGGCCACATGTTTCCCATCGACATGCTTCCGGGAATTTGGGGCGGACTGGTGCGGATGATCCCCTTACAGTACCTAGCCTACTTCCCTGCCGCAGTGTTTTTGGGCAAGGTCACCGGTCGGGAACTGGTTTGGGGCCTAGTGATTGAGTTCCTTTGGGTTGTGTTCTTCATAGTCGCCAGCCGGGTGGCGTTTCAGCGGGGCATGCAGCGCTATAGCGGCTACGGAGGTTAAACGGTGAGCGATCGACCAGCCTACCTCCGCGTCTTTTTGACCTTCGCCCGCAACAGTCTGGTGCGAGACATGACCTTCCGGGTCAATTTCCTCATCGACACAATTTCGTCGATGTCCTGGGTGTTCATGAACCTGGGGTTCTACATTCTGGTTTTCGAGTACACGCCGATGATCGGCGATCAAACAGGTTGGGGAAAGCACGAGTTCTTCCTTTTCCTGTCAACCACGCTCTTGATCAACAGCCTCGTACAGGCCTTCTTCATGACCAACGCGGACGAATTTGGCGAGTTGATCCGTACCGGAAACCTCGACTTCGCGCTGCTCAAACCGATGGATACGCAGTTTCTCGTGTCGCTCCGGCGGATCGAGTGGTCGTCCTTGGGGAATTGTTTGGTAGGACTGGCGCTGATGGGCTATTCCCTCTGGCGACTAGGCCATGTCCCTGGTCTGATCGAGATCCTTCTCTATCCGTTCTACCTGGCCTGCGGCGTGGCGATCCTCTATAGCCTGATGTTCACCATGGCGGCCACCAGTGTCTGGCTGGGGCGAAACCAGACGCTATTTGATTTCTGGTTCTACATCACCAATTTCTCCCGCTATCCGATGGAAATCTACGACGGTCCGTTCGGTCGGATCCTTCGATGGTTCTTCACATTCATCATCCCGGTGCTTGTGGTGGTCAACGTTCCCGCCCGGCTGTTGGTCCGCCCGTTCAATCCACAGTCTCAAAGTGACTGGCTCCTGCCGGTATTTGCCATATTCGCCACGATCCTTAGCCTGACGATCTCCCGCAAGGTTTTCAACTGGGCTCTGCTCAGTTATCGCAGCGCCAGCAGTTGATTGCCCATTTCTTTGCTTTGCACTAGCCATGAGACTCGCCTTCAGTTCCAATGCGTACATGCGGTTTTCGGTCGAAGAGACCATCGAACGAATCGCCGCCCTCGGTTATGCGGGACTTGAACTTCTGGCCGACGTGCCTCACGCCTGGCCGGCCGGGCTGCTCGAGGAGCGGAAGCGGTCCATCCGCAACACTCTGGCACAGCACAACCTGAAAATCGCCAACCTCAACGCCTTTATGATGAACGCCGTGGCCGATCCACGACAACCCTATTGGCATCCTTCTTGGATTGAGCCCGATCCACATTACCGGGCAATCCGTCGCGAGCACACGAAGCGAGCGTTGGCGCTAGCGGCGGAGTTGGACGCTCCGAGCATCCAGACCGAGCCGGGTGGACCGCTGCCCCCGGGCGAATCATGGGAGAGTGCGGCGAAGGTCTTCTATGACGAGTTCATGCCATGTGTTGAAGTAGCCGAAAGCCGCCAGGTGATGCTCCTGATCGAGCCAGAACCGGGACTGTTGATCGAGACCTTCCCGCAGTACTTGGAGTTCATCGAGCGGATCCAATCCCCCTGGGTCGGCCTGAATTTTGACATTGGACACGCCTATTGTGTGGGTCATGATCTGACCGAGTGGATTCCCAAGATGGCCTCGCACACGAAGCATTACCATATCGAGGACATCCCGCTTAGCCGCGAACACCGGCACATGATTCCCGGCCACGGGGCGATCGATTTTGCGGCAACCTTGCGGGCCATTGCCGCAACCGGCTACGACGGGTGGGTGACAGTGGAACTATACCCGTACATTGAGAACCCCGATGAGGCCGGGCAGGAAGCAAGAGAATATCTCACACCCCTCCTGATGGAGTTGAACAGGTAGATACTTGGACGAACCACCGAAGCCCCTTCCGAAGCAATCGACATTCGTCGCCTATTGCCAACTCGTACGATTGCCGAACGTGTTCATGGCGATCACCGACGTGGTCATGGGCTACCTCTTCACCCATGCGATCCTTGAACCGGGCGACGGTCCACTCCTGGGGTTGCTGGTAATCATCTCGGCCTTGCTCTATATGGCGGGGATGGTACTCAACGACGTGTTCGACGCCGAGAACGACGCTCAGGAACGTCCCCAACGGCCGATCCCGTCCGGCCGGGTCTCACTGTCGACTGCCCGGTCCGTCGGTTGGCAGATGCTCGCAATCGCGGTTATCGCCGGGTGGCTACTCAGCATTCGAGTGGGAGATCTGCGTCCGGCGGTCGTCGCTACCGTACTGACCGGCTGCGTGTTCCTGTACGACGGTTTGCTGAAACGAACGCCGGTCGGCCCCCTGGCCATGGGCGTCTGCCGAATGCTCAATGTGCTGCTGGGCATGAGTCTAGCCGAAGGCCCCTGGCAGGGCGAACACTGGCTCGTCGCGGTGGCCATCGGTGTCTACATCGCCGGTGTGACTTGGTTTTCCCGAGGGGAAGCGGGCCGAAGTCATCGTGGTTACCTAATCGTCGGAATGTTCATGATTCTACTGGGCGTCGGGCTGTTGAGCCTCCTGCCCGGCTGGTCCGAACGACTCAAGCCGCTGCTTGAACAGCAGCCCACCCGCTGGGTCCTTCTGATGGCCGTTTTCGCGATGGTAATCGGTTTGCGCTGCCTCTGGGCGATTGCAGAGCCGACTTCGCGCCGCGTGCAGATCGTGGTGCGGCAGTCGTTGCTGTCGTTAGTGGTCCTCAACGCAGCCGTCTGCTTTGCCGTGGCCGGCCCACTCGGCGCCCTAGCCGTTTTGACACTCCTGATTCCCGCCTCCTGGTTGGGAAGTTGGTTCTATTCGACCTGACGCCTATGTTTCTCGGCTACAACACTAACGGCATGGCCCATCACCGGCTGTTTGACGCCATCGAACTGCTGGCCGAACTTGGCTACAAGGGGGTGGCCATTACGATCGATCATGGCGTCCTTTCGCCCAACGATGTACAGCTTCCCCGGCAACTCGAGTCACTGCGGGAACTACTGGAAAAGTACCACATGCGCAGTGTGATTGAAACGGGGGCAAGATTCCTCCTCGATCCACGACAAAAGCACGAGCCGACGCTGGTTTCCCCCGATCCGGCCGCACGGGCAAGGCGTGTGGCGTTCTACAAGCATGCGATCCATTGTGCCGCCGCCTTGGGAAGCGATTGCGTCTCACTCTGGTCGGGCGTTGTCCACGACCAAGCCCCTCGTAGCGAAGCAATGACACGTCTGGTCCACGGCCTTCGCGAAGTGCTCAATGATGCGACGGGGCAGGGGATCACCATTGGGTTTGAACCCGAACCAGGAATGCTGATCGATTCGATGGCCCGTTACGCAGAGCTTCTTGAGCACCTTGACGGCCCCACCCTCGGCCTGACACTTGATATCGGCCATCTCCAGTGCCAACAGGAAACGCCCATCGCCGACTATATCCATGCTTGGGCGTCGCGGCTGGTCAATGTGCACCTCGAGGACATGCGTACCGGCGTCCACGAGCACTTGATGTTCGGTGAAGGCGAGATCGACTTTCCGGCCGTATTCCGGGCGCTGGCCGAGGTGGGATATCAGCGGGGAGTCTATGTGGAGCTCAGTCGTCACAGCCACGATGCGCCAAATGCCGCTCGCCGGGCCATGGAATTCTTAACAGCCCGTTGAACAAGTCACTTTCGGCCAGACGAGTTGTCCAAGGGGCGAGTTTTGGCCGGCGAGGGGGAACGTCGTGAAGGGGGCGAGGTTTGGGCTCGTGAAGGTAGCGGTCGCCTTCAGGAGCCACATCGTGGCAAATGGGGCAAAACGCAAGCTGTCGGCAAGC
>CAZLDQ010000117.1:0-18428 GCA_964558295.1 uncultured Planctomycetaceae bacterium
AGGGTGAAGGGGTAGGGGAGGGGGCGAATGTGGGAATACAAATGATGAGGGAATGTCGAACGTCGAAAACGAAATGACGAAGACTGAAGTTCGAATGGTCCCTGGGTCGTGCTAAGCAGCAAGAATACCCCTTCCATGCTTCGTCATTCGTGCTTCCTTCGTCATTTGGTTTTCGACATCGACATTCCTGCCCCCTCCTCACGCAAACAGCACGTGCCGTCGCAAGAACTCCTCGACCGTGCGATAAAAGTGCTCAATCGTCTCCCGCTTGCGCCAGCCGTGGCCTTCGCCTTCGTAGACGTGATAAACATGGGGGGTGCCTTTGCGGGCGAGGGCCTGGACAATCGCGTCGGACTGCTCGCGGGGAACCACACGGTCGTTGGCTCCTTGGAAGATAGCCATCGGACGGCGGATCTTGGCGGCGTGTAGCACGGGAGATCGCTGGCGGTAGATCGCCGCGGCTTCGGGGAGCGGGCCCAAGAGGGAGTCGAGGTAGCGGGCCTCAAACTTGTGAGTCTCGGCGGCCAGATGGAATTGGTCGGCCACGCCGTACATGCAGATTCCCGCCCGAAATGCCTCCGGGTGTTCGATCATCGTCTGAAGTACCGTGAATCCGCCGGCGCTGCCGCCCATGATTACCGTGCGGTCCGGGTCGACCAGACCGGCTGCGGCCAGGTAGCGGGCCCCGCCCAACGCATCCTCGACATCGACGACACCCCAGTTGCCCCGCAGCTTGAGCATGTATGCCCGGCCATAGCCGGTGCTGCCGCGGTAGTTCACAAAGAGTACGCCGTATCCTCGGGTGGCAAAGAACTGGGCCTCCGACCGCCAGCCGGCCGTGACCTGGGAGGTCGGACCGCCGTGGATCACCACGATTAGTGGCGGCTTGCCCGACGCCTCAAAACGCTCGCTGGCCGGGGCATAATAGAGACCAAAGACCTTACTTCCATCGGGGGCTGTCCAGAAGACCGGTCTTGCCGTAGCCAGGGCCGACACGGGAATCGTCTCACCCAGGCTTCGCGCGGCAATCCGCGTTTGCGCGGCTGAGAAATCGTGCGTGACCACGCGTGAAGGGATGATAGGACTGCTTCCCACAAACGCCACACGGTCGCCCGTCTGAGTCGCCGTCAGGCTGCTGACGTCCGTGTAGTCGGTCAACTCTTCGACGACAGTTGATTCGCCAGTTTTCAACTGCACACGCACGATCTTGTGAACGCCGCGTTCGTTGCACACCGCCGTAACGTACTGCCCGTCGGCCGACACGGCGTGGGTACTCATCCCTTGTGCCCAGGCCGGTGTGCCATACTCCAGCCCCTCGGGGGTTAACGGCTCGCTGGCATCGGTGATCAGGTCGTGGAGCACTAGTTGCCCCCAGCCCGACGCATCGGAGACATAGACGAGATGGCGGCCGTCCGGGGTGAACTCCGGCTGGAAAACGGACACTTCCTCGCCTCCGGCGATTCGCCGCGGCGATTGGATTTGGGGGAGCGTGCCGCCGCTGGTCACGACGTCAGCTAGATAGAGCTCGCTGCTATCCCAGGGCATATGCGGATGGTCCCAGGCAATCCAGGCAAGCTGCGTGCCATCAGGGCTCCACCGCGGCTGCATGTAGAAGTCGTGCCCTTCGGCAACGACCTGCGGCCAGGTCCTGCCTTGCGCGTCGACGATTGCCAACCGGTCGATGCCTTCGTCGTCGTGGTGGACACAAACTACCCAGCGTCCGTCGGGAGAGACCGCTGGCGATGCGGCTTTGCCAAAGGCGGGCGTGATTGGCTCGGCCGGTCCCCCGTCTAGCGCCTGGCGGAAGATCCGGCCCGTACGTTGGACGACGAAATAAACGTAACCGCCCTGTACGGTGAAATCACCACCGCCGTAGCCGACCTCGGCGCGGACTTCACGATCGGTGGTCAGATCGCGAGGCGCGTCGAGCGGCGGCCCCTGGGCGACTAGCAACCCACGCCCCGAACGGCCTTCCAACCAGAGTAGCGTCTGCCCATCCGTATCCCTAGCGACTGGCCCCAGTCGACGACCTTCGGCCAGACTACGGGCCGTGACCGGACTCGTCCACAATCCATACGGACACGCGGTTTTATGTTGCATCGTGATCCTTGTGCGAACCTCAGGAGTTAAGTGGTGAGTACACCATGCGACAAGAGACCGCCGCATTGTACCGCTCCGACCACGGTGAGCCAAGCGAGCCAGGTGTTGTTGTCGGGATTGGCAGTGGAGACCGAAGGATTCACTGCATGGGACACGAAGGAACGCGTTGGTGTTCCGGTCGAATGGCTGCGAACTACTTCTTCCGGCACCGTGGCGTCCAAACAGCCTTCCCATTCCGCCGAGGAGCAGCAGAGTGCATCCAATGAGCCCTGCCAGGCAAATGGCGATGTTCAAGACTGCCCAATGTCAGGGGGCAAAGGGCATCTTCGTCTCGGTGCCTATTCGGGTGGGTAATCCGATGAGGAGGGCACACCAGACCATCCGTTCCCATCGTGTGGAGACCCCTCCAGGCCGTACCCAATTGGGCAGGACCGGCGGACTGGTCACTGTGTGGAACGGTCGCGTCCGAATCGTCTATCCTTCCACCCATGCGGGCTAGTTGCAGGAGACGTTCAGAATACCGTCGATCGTCAGGCAGACCGGGTTCGCAGACGGGTCCCAAATTGGAGGCTGAGCATCACTTCTTGCGGGTCGAGGTTTGCCGGCAAGTAGACCCCGCTGATTCGAGCGTTTTGGATGGAGGCGCCTTCGAGGTCCATATGCCGCAGGTCGCAGCCGCGGAAGTCGGCGTCGCGAAGGTAGGCGTCGCGGAGCACCATACGCGTCAGGTCAATGCCACGAAAATCTGTGCCGCGGAGATTCGTGCCGCTGAAGTCGACCACCGGCCGATCGGCCACCGCTCGCCGGTAGCCCTCCTGGTCGCCAGTCCGAAGACAACGAAACGCCGGGTCTTGGAGAAAACGAGGCTCGCTCATGGAGTAGTAAATACCTCAAGAGTTCGTGGTCCAAAAGGCGACGTGCTTGTAGCACAACACGCGTGAACATATCCCACCCCAGGCCATGTGTCAAGAACGGCTGACGGCCGACGAGACTCGATTGCGCACCAGAGCCTGGTGGAGATGAGTGAGCAACCGGCGAAGGGCGGCGGGATCGGGCAAGCGGTACTGGGCAATCGAGGGAGCCAAGGGGCCGACGCCCACGGCGAGACCGCCGAGTCCTGCGGCGACCTTGAGCCCCTCGGCGTCGTTCTCGGAATCACCGGCATAGAGGAGCCCCGCGCCGCTCGTGCTGAGGTGTTCGAGGATCTGCCGTACGGCGGTTCCCTTGTTCCAGCCCAGTGCTGGGACGATCTCCAGAGCCTTTGGACCGTGGAGCACTTGCAAGGATTTGGCATACGATGCGAGGATTGCGGTGCTGTGACCGAGGAGGTCGGCGACCAATTCGTTGGACACGGCCCGGTAGTGGAGCGTGAATCCGAGCGGCTTGATCTCGACCCAAGCGCCGGGGAAGGCTGCCAATTCCCGTTGGAATCGGCGGATCAGGTCTTCCACGAGTTGAGTAATCTGATTGGCCTCGGGATGGGCGAACAGCGTGCCGCCAAGGTCGAATTCCAAGCCCGTGGAACCAGACAACAACAGGCCGTCCAGGCGGACCATCTCACGCAAATCGTCCAGCCTCCGGCCGCTGAGAATCCCGACGTGCACTCGGTCCCAGGCGGCCAGTTGCTTCAACACATGCCGGGTGGCTGAAGGAAGACCGGCCAGACGGGGATGGGAGACCAGCGGCACCAGCGTGCCATCGTAGTCGAACAGCAGCGTGAGCGCGCCACCGCCATGGTGGACGGCTCGCAAACGCCGGGTGATCTCGGTCAAGGGCGCCTTCATACGACTTCCCGGACCAGTTGCCGGGGGACGGTTAAGCGGCTGGCTTCGGACAAGAGCATTCCTGCCCAGCGGTAAATGTTGTTGTCCTCCACCACCTCGCGCATCCGGAGCATTCGCAGCTCTTGCTCTTCGGCCGGCATCGTCAGGGCCGCGTGCAGGGTCTCGGCCAACTGATCCACGGCGTAGGGATTGACCAGCAAGGCGTCGGTCAGTTCTCGCGACGCGCCGGTGAACTGTGATAGGACCAAGACGCCGCGGAGATCGCTCCGTGCGGCCACAAACTCCTTGGCCACCAGATTCATCCCGTCGTGCAAGGAGCTGACCACGCAACCGGCAGCGATCCGGTAGAGGGTGAAGACCTCGTGAGAGTCGTAGTGTTCATTGAGATAGACGATCGGGCGCCAGGAGCCCAGGCTGTGGCGCCAGTTGATCTCCTCGACCAGCGCTTCCAGTTCATCGTTCAGTTGACGATAGGCTGGAATATGGATACGGCTGGGCGCTCCGACCTGGACGAAGCTGAACTGCCCCTTGAACTCCGGATAAAGGGTCAGCAGGCGGTCGAGGGCGGCAAACCGCTCGGGGAGTCCCTTGGTGTAGTCTACCCGATCGACGCCGACGAGGATTTGCTCGGTCGGCAAACGAAGCTTCCGACGCAGGCGGTATTCGGCCTCGTCGAGATCTTCAGGAAGCGAAGAGAGCACAAGGTCCGGGTCAATACTGATCGGATGGGGACGAACGATCGTCGTTCCGCCAGCCCGGTTCACGGCGAAGTGTTCCTGGTCGATCCGTGATTCCAGGCTCCGGTCAACCGTTTCGAGGAAGTTGTTGCAGTGATACTGGATGTGGAACGAGAGGAGATCGTTTCCGAGGAGCCCGTCGAGGATCTCATCGGCCCAGGGACAGACGCGGAAAACCTCGGGATTTGGCCAGGGGATGTGCCAGAAGTGGGCCACAACCAGGTCGCTACGCACATTCTTGAGCATTCGCGGCAGCAGGGCGAAATGGTAGTCTTGCACGAAGATCAAGGCCGGCTCATCCTCGACCTCGTCGAGGATCGCATCGGCGAACTTCTGGTTCACCCGTTGATATTGCTCCCAATCCTCCAACGAGAAACGGGGCCGGGTATAGGCGACATGGCACAGCGGCCAGAGAGCCTGGTTGGAAAACCCGTAGTAGTAACCCTGTTCTTCCTGTTTGGTGAGCCAGACACGCCGCAAGGTGTAGGAGGGAGCCTCGGGGGGCACGGCCACGCGATTGCGTTTGTCGACTACCGCCCAATCGGCTTCGCCACTGCCGTGGCCCACCCAAACGCCGCCGCAAACACGCATCACAGGGTCCAACGCCGTAGTCAAACCACTGGCCGGGCGGATGCAGCGCACGTCGTCGCCGTCGTAGGCGTGAATGTACGGCTCCCGATTGGCGACGACGACCACTTTCAAGTCGCCGAGACGCTGCCGTACCACGTCTTCCAATCGCTCCTTGGTCCATACCATACATCTACTCCTTTCAAAAAGAATCGCTCATCTCCGCACGTCTCCCAGGCTTAGCCGCGGGACGCCGAGCTTTCAGGCCACCAGCACGCCGTCGCCGGGATGATCCAGGCACAGCAGCATGGTCAGGTAGTCGCGAAGGTGGCGGGTAAGCAAGAAGTGTTCACGCACGAATTGTTGGCCGACCCGGCCCATGCGCTGGCGTTTCTCCGGATACTTCAAGAGGTAACGAATTCGATAGGCCGCTCCGGCCGGGGAATGCACCAGGAAGCCGGTGTGATAGTCGTGGATCTGCAGGGTGATTCCGCCACAGGCACCGCCGATGACCGGTTTCCCTTTCCAGAGCGCTTCTGTTACGGTCAGTCCAAAACCCTCCTTCAGTGATTTCTGCAACACGATGATCGCCGAACGTTGCAGGGCGTTGATTGCCCGGTGGGAATCGGGCGGGAGCATGAGGACTTTCAGGTCCGGGTCGTCGCCCGAGCGTTCCATGACCTCACGGAGCACGTCGGCACCCTCTGGGTCATCGTCGGCTGGCCCTCCAGCCAGAACCAACTGCAATTCGGGATAATACGGCTTGAGTAGTCGATAAGCGGCGATCACTCCCAGCGGGTCCTTGAAGCGGTCGAACCGCGAGACCTGCAAGAGCATCGGACGCATCGGGTCGATTCCCAAGTTGGCGATGATCTCCAGCCGTTCGGACTCCGAGAGAGGTCTATTTTTCTCGCTCAAGGGATCGATCGACGGGGGAATCAGGAAGATCGGGCAGTTCATGGGCCGGGTAAAGGCCGCCATGGAAAACACGGTCGCCTGGTAGTCGGGGATCGCTGCCGTGATGTGTTTCCACACGGCACGGTGGGGCCGGGAAGCGTCGATATGGCAACGCCAGACCCAACGCGCCACTTGTCCTTTCGGCGTGAACTGCGGCAGATAGACCGGTTGCGGATCGTGCACGAAGACTACGTCCGCCTCGAGGTTCAGCCGCTGGGCGTTTTCCCGGTTCACGTCCAGATGGAGTTGGAAATCACTCGGCTTGAGCGACACGCGAAACCCTTGCAGGCCGTTGTGAAAGGCCTTGGTGACCCGGTAGAAGTCGGGCGACCCCTGGATCACCTCCCAGCGAGCCTCCAGGCCCAGCTCATTCATCAAGGGGACCATCCACCCGAGGATCTCGGCCACGCCGCCGCCAGCCTTGGTCGAGTTGACGTGCACAACCCGCATCCCCTTGAGCCGATCGGCCAGTTGACGCAAGCGTTGCACCTCCTGGTGCCCCACGACCTCTTCGTAACGATCGAGAAGCTTCATGCAGTCACCTTTGCAATCGGTGTGGTTTCCCGCGAACCCTGCCGCAGCACGTCCAACAATTCCTGACGCAGTTGCGTGAGGTTGAGGAAGTAGAAATCGATTCCGCGGATACGTGCCACCAAGCCTGGGTCGACTTCGATCCCCTCAAGCCAGAGGGAAAAGTCGTCGGTCTGGCCGGCAGTCCGCCGACGGGCTTCGTGGACGTGAAAGAAGAGCGACCGCCGTGGAATCCGCTCGATCGCCTCGGCCAACGCGGTGAGCGTTGTCACACGTTCGCCCGTGTCATAGGCGATCAAGCGTGACTGGACGAGATGCAATTCCAGTCCCGCACGGCACCAGGGGACGCGTTCCAAGTCCCAGAGCCGGTCTTCAATGATCTCGACCAGCGCCGTCCGAACCGCGTCCATCGTCGGCAAATGGTAAGGGTCGACCAGCGCCAACTGTTCTCCGAGCATTTGGTCGCCCAACGCTTCCCAGCACCAGCGAGCAAAATCATTCGGGAACTCGTAGAGCTCGAAGTGATCCTCCAAGGCACAGCGCATCATGTGATGCTCCAACACGGCTGGCGGTACAGTGCGGACTGCATCGAGTAATTCGCGGAGATTCGAACAGGCCCGTCCCACGGCACATCGGGCCAAGCTACAATCGTAGAGGGAAAACTCGCTATCCATCGCGCCGTTCCTTTCTGTTGCGGTTCCACTTCGTGGCGATGCACGCGGGGGCTGCCGTGCCGACTCAGGCCTTGTCGGCTTCGATGTCGAATAGGGGCCTAGTCGTTTGGCACGGGAGGATTGCGTTCTGTTGACTAATTCTCCGCGCGAGGACCAGCATGGCGCAGTCTCCTTCACCAAATCCTCTGCTTGCTCCTCGCAAGCCATCGCGCCCAGCCTCCCCAGCCGTTCTTCTTTGGTTAACAGGGCTCAAACGTGCTCGAAGGGGGGAAAGATCAACCCTGTGGGGGCATCGCTAGCAGTGCCAACGCCGACGATCTGCCGTAGACGTGTGACAACTGCCTGGCACGGTACGGCGAGCCTCGATTCTGCCAGTCGGAGTTGACTCAGTCCTACTGCAATCGCTGTGCCGATGGTAGCAAGGTTGCCTAGGGGGCAGGGCTGAAGTCCCTTAGAACCAATGGGTTAGCCGCGACTTGTTTTCTTGGTGCCGGTCTGGCACCCAACCGCCCAGACGCCTCGGCTGGAAAGGCAGTGGCCTTGAGGGAAAGTTTTTGTCCATTTCTCCTGGGCCCATTCGAACCACATGCCTCGGGAAGGCGGCCTGCCTTTTTCCGCTGAACGGTTGGAACAGAAACCGCCTGGATCACAAGCTGGGATCCGGTAGCGACATCGTCCTTCGTCCGAGGTTCTTCTTCCGGTGTCGCGGCTGCTTACACGCGAAGCGGAATGATCGTCGTTGTTTCCAGAGAAATGATTGATTTTGCGCAAGGCCTCGTTGCGTGGTTGGCGCAAACTCTTACCTTATTTGCGCAATCGCACATTGACGCCGGCACGCCGCACCGATGACAATACCGGCAGTCCGCGAGACTTTTCTTCAATAGGCGTGTCTTCATCGAGTCAGGGCGTGCTTGGGGGGAGAACCCCAAACACCATATCAAGGTCGTCCATGAGTGTGAGGGCGGCACCGATGCCGGGATTCAAAACCAAGCACGTTGCCTGACGACTGATTGTCTGCCTCATCTTTTCTTGACGGGGAGCGAAACATGTTCATGTCGAAGCGTTGTGGTTTCACATTGGTCGAACTCTTGGTCGTGATCACCATCATCGGAATCTTAATTGCGCTATTGCTGCCGGCGGTGCAAGCCGCCCGCGAGGCAGCCCGACGATCGCAGTGTTCGAACCATCTGAAACAGGCGGGGCTCGCCCTGCACAACTACGAATCGGCCTATCTGAGTTTCCCGTTCCGCATGGGCGGAACCGAGGACGGCGGCGAAACGAAATCCAATAACGGCCGGGCTTCCGGCTGGATCCCGTTGCTGCCGTTCATGGAACAGGCACCGCTCTACGATGCCATCAAGGCCGGAGCTGGCTATGCCCCTTATGGTCCGGCTTCCTGGACCACGGGATTCGCGCCCTGGACCACGGCCATCCCTGGACTCCTCTGTCCCAGCGACCCGAACATCACGAAGGCTGCCGGCGAGATTGGGAAGACGAGCTACGCCTTCTCGATGGGGGATTCGATCAATCTTCGTAGCAGCAGTTACAACGCGTTCGGGACCATCACGAACCACCGCGGGCTGTTCTGGAAAAGGTCGGGCGTGCGGCTCCGCGATATCACTGACGGGACCAGCAACACGATCGCTCTCAGCGAACGGGTAATCGGTGTCGACAATCGTAAGACGATCAAAGGATCGATCGTTGTCGACACGGCCTCCGCAGGGAATCCGGCCACCTGCTACGCTCAGCGGAACATCGCGACGAATGGTACCTTTAGCAGCGGCGTGGCTTGCTACTACAACCAGGGAAGGCGTTGGCCCGAGGGTGGGCCGATGTATTGTGCGTTTACGACCATTCTGGCGCCCAATTCTCCCTCGTGTCACGAAGGTTCTGTCTACTACGGTATCCACACGCCTTCAAGCTATCATCCCGGCGGTGTCTTGGGACTCTTCGCCGATGGCGCAGTCCGCTTCATCAGCGAGACGATCGACACAGGGACGGCGACTTCGACCGGCGTGGAAGTGACCAGCGGACCAAGCCAATTCGGCGTTTGGGGCGCGATGGGTTCCAAAGCCGGCGGTGAAACGTACACCTATTGAACGACACAGGGAAAAGGCTACCTGCGAGGCGGTCTGTCACGAGCCCAGGGCGGAAGAAGTAGCCTCGTCTGGGTGGGGACGGCTAGTTAAGAAGATTTGGTAGATATCAGTTCGGCCCTCTTTCGTCCTGTTTTTGCTGTAGATTCTGACGGAATTGCTGTAACTTCTGTCAAATCGACTTTCGCCCTTGTCGCAATGGGCTAGGCTGCTTGCTGAGAGCGTTGTTATTCGTTGTTTATCGCTTTCTGCAAAGGAGTCTCTGCCGATGCGACATTCAGCACCGCGTGGGTTCACGCTTGTCGAACTTCTGGTGGTCATCGCCATCATCGGGATCTTGATCGCGCTTCTTCTGCCGGCCGTGCAGGCTGCCCGGGAAGCTGCTCGACGAGCCCAATGCACGAACAACTTGAAGCAGATCGGGCTCGGCCTGCACAACTACGAATCGGCCTACCTGAGTTTCCCCTTCCGCCAAGGCGGTACGGCCCAGCCTGACGACGAACTCTTGAGTAACCGGGACCGCGTGGCCGGCTGGGTTCCCTTGTTGCCCTTCATGGAACAGGCACCGCTCTACGACCAGATCAAGGCCGGCTCTGGATTCCGGCCCTACGGTCCGGCCCCGTGGGTCGTCACGTTCGCCCCCTGGTCCACTCAGGTCCCGGGGCTCCTTTGCCCCAGCGATCCGAAGAGTTCAGGGAAGCTGCAAGGAACGCCCACGCTTGGCAATTTCGACTACTGTGGACGGTCAAACTACTGCTTCTCGATGGGCGATACGATCAGCGATAACGTCTATCGCACTACCTCCTGTCGTGGAATCTTCTGGCGGCATTCCGGGACGCGGCTTCGCGACATCACCGACGGCACGAGCAATACGATCGCCGTGAGCGAGAAGTCGTGCGGTGAGGAAACCGGCTGGCGGAAGATCAAAGGTGGCGCGGCCTATAACATCAGCGGCCTCGACGCGGCGGGGGGGCCGCAGGCCTGTCTGAATCTGCGAGACAGCAACGATCAGTATGTCAGCTCGGTATCGGTTACCGGCCGGCCGGGACGACGTTGGGCGGCGGGCGAACCGATTTATGCTGGTTTCACCACGGTGTTGCCCCCCAATGCGCCTTCCTGCATCAACGGCACTGATCATCTGCTGGGCTACGGCATTTTCAGCCCGTCGAGCTATCATCCTGGCGGCGTGAATGGTCTCATGGCCGACGGTTCGTGCCGCTTCTTTAGCGAGACGATTGACACGGGGAACCTATCCGCCGCCAATGTGACCAGCGGTCAGAGTCCCTACGGCGTTTGGGGTGCCCTGGGTTCCAAAGACGGTGGAGAACCGAAGAGCGACCTTTAGTTCCGGCGCGTGGCGGCGAAGTGTTCTAGATCTGCCCGGGTTGGTAGCGACGGCTGAGCCCCCAGGCGTGTGGCAGACAACGCGCCGGTGAGACAGGCCCAGCGAATCGCTTCGTCCAGTTTCATGCCCTGCGCGAGGGCCCAGGCCATACCGCCGTTGAAGGCATCACCCGCCGCTGTCGTGTCCACTGCCTCGACTGGCTGAGTGGGAATCAGGTGGCTCCCCTCCGACGTGACCAATAGAGCTCCTTTGGCACCCAAGGTAACAAGGACGTGGCGGGCACCGGCTCCAACGAGTTGCTTGCCGGCCCGCTCGGCCGAGGCTTCATCCGTGACCTGAATCCCGGTCAACCGTTCGGCCTCCGTTTCGTTAGGCGTCAGATAGGAGACGTTCTGGAGTAACCCCTCAGGAAGCGGCACCGCAGGGGCCGGATCGAGAATTACGGTCACCCCGGCTTCGGTCGCCAGACGTGCAGCCTCGCAGACCGTTTCCATGGGGACTTCCAACTGGAGCATCAGAACGTCGGCCGAGCGAATTCGTTCGGCCACCAGGAAAACCTCCTCAGGTGACAAGGCATGATTGGCCCCGGAGGCCACCGAGATCAGGTTCTCACCCCGTTCATCGACCAGGATTAAGGCCACGCCCGTGGCGTTTTCCGGGTCCCGGAGAATGCAATCGGTCTGAATGCCTTCGCGGCGGTAATTTTCGATTGCCTGATCGCCGAACAGGTCCTGCCCGACTTTGGCCACTAGCGTGACCTCCGCCCCCAGCCGCGCCGCAGCCACCGCCTGATTGGCCCCCTTGCCGCCGGCTGCCATCACGAACTTTCCCCCTGTGACCGTCTCGCCCGCGACTGGAATCCTCGCTGACTTGACGACCATGTCCGTGTTCACACTACCGACAACGACAATCCGAGGTGTTTTCATGAGAGACTCCTGGAGATGGTGGTGGGCAATGGTCTGTGGTCGATGGTCAGTGGTCAGTACACGGTGCACAATGGGTGTTGGTCTGTTCGGCGGAAGCCGAAGGCAACAATATTAGGCGCTTTGAGCTAGGAAAGACTCCTACATCTACCTGCTTTCCGCTTTCGGCTTTCCACTGCTCACTCCTTCTAAACCAATCGAGCCACAATCACCAACGACAATCCAGCCAAATAACCGACAAACATCAGCGCAATCAACCAAGCGGTGCTGGGGGGGGCGTCGCGGAATTCTTTCCAAACGAAGACACCCCAGAAGGCGGCGACCATCGTGGCGCCTTGGCCGAGGCCGTAGGAAATGGCGAAACCGGCTTGTCCGGCGGCGACGATGCTGAGCATCATGCCCACAGCCCAGATGCTGCCGCCGACGATCCCCCAGAGATGATCATTGACGGTGCCGCGGAAATAGGCCGACAGCGGCACCGGCTCGCCGCGGAACGGTTTGAGCATGATCGCCGTGTTGAGCACGAGATTGCTGACGGTCACGCCCAGGGCGAACAGAACCATTGCCGTATAGGGGCTGAGTTTTCCTGGTTCGAGTTGGAAGAAGTCGGGTGACATCGCCGCGGCGACGAAACGATAGAAATAGCCCATGAGAACGCCACAGAGGACGGCCAGCACGAGTCCTTTGGTTCCCGTCCGTTTCTCCTGCCCGGGAATCCTCCGATAGGCGAGGGCATCCAGTACGATGGCCACGGTGATCAGGCCCACGCCGAGGAAGAGGAGCGTGGGATTCCCCGCCGGGGCTGCCCAATAGTTGACCAGGACGCCGAGCACCAAAGCGAGCCCGATGCCCACGGGAAAGGCGACTGCCATGCCAGCTAGGTCAATCGCGGCAACGAGGAGGATATTGGCTGCGTTGAAGACCGCGCCGCCGAGAAGTGCTGAGCCGAGGCTCTCCGGCGTAGCTTGTTGGAAGTCGGCCAGGAAGCTGCGTCCATACTGGCCGTGACTGCCCAGTGTGAAGGCAAACACCACAGCGGCCAGGAGCATACCAAGTACGTAGTCCCAATAGAACAACTCGAAACGCCATTTCGTGCCGACGAGCTTCTGCGTATTGGCCCACGACCCCCAGCAGAGCATCGTAACCAGGCAAAGCACAACGGCTACCCAATAGTTTTGGACGACAAACATAGGGGCACCTTTCAGTTGGACGGCTTGGGTTGGCTCACGGATTTCCGGTGGATCAGCGTAGTCGGCAGAAGGATCCCGCCGCTTGCGGTCGGTTGCGATGCGCGGATCTGGTCGAACAGGAGCTTGACGGCCACCTCGCCCATCTCGTGGTACGGCTGGGCCACGGTGGTCATCGGCGCGGCCAGATAGGCCAGGTAGGGCTGGTCGTCAAACGAGATGATCGACACATCGTGCGGCACCCGGACTTTCTCCTCTGCCAGGGCACGCAACGCCCCCAAGGCAATGAGGTTATTCAAAGCGAGGATCGCCGAAAAAGGCTTTTGGGCACGCAAAAGGAGTTTGGTCTCGATATAGCCGTTCTGCTCGCCGAAACTGTTGCCCACAATGAGCGTTTCGTCGATCGCGATCCGATGGGCCGCCAGGGCTTCGCGGTATCCCCGCAAGCGATCCTCGTTGGGCGAGGTACCGGGAAGCCCTTGCAGGCAAGCAATTTGTCGATGTCCTTGCTCGATCAGATAGTTCGTGGCCTCCCGGGCACCGGCCGCGTTGTCCGAGGCCACATAGGCCAGGGCGAGCGAGGGGAAGTAGCGATCAACCAGCACGATGGGCAGTTTGCCTCGCTCAAAGGGTTTGAGGTGTGTCCCCGTCTGCCCCACGGGGCAAAGCACCAGCCCCTCGACGTTTTGCGCGCGGAGCAAATCGAGCGACTCAATCTCCAGTCCCACGTTATCCTGGCTATCGCAGAGAATCACCGAATAACCGTGGCCTCGCGCTCCCAGGGCGATCTGTCGGGCAATGCCGGCAAAGAACGGATTGGAGATGTCGGGAATGATCAGGCCGATTGTCGACGTCTTGCTCAGCCGCAACCCACGCGCGATCGGATTTGGGATGAAGTTGTACTGGCGCGCAAGCTTGCGCACGGCCTCCTCCGTCGCCTGACTGATCCGATACTGCCGTGCCTGGCCACTCAAGACGCGGGAGACGGTCGTGGTTGACACGCCGAGTTGTTCGGCGATCCGTTTGAGCGTCGGTTGTTGTTTCATCCGCCCGGAAACCTCCAGAGAAGCACAAACGTTTGTGCAGCATAACCAGACGGCACGGTGTTGTCAACCGATGGGAAGGAACGGACATGACCAAGGTCGCGGGAGATACGCCAGGCAGGGGGGACGCAATGCCGGTTACCACTCGACACTAATCGCCGCCGTGGTAATTCCCGCGCCCACAGCGCAAAGGACAAGCTTATCGCCCGCCTCAAGCTGTTCTTCCACTTCCAACAGAGCCAGGGGAATGCTGGCACTGGAGGTGTTTCCCACTCGCTCGATGTTCAGATAGAAGCGGCTAAAGGGGACACGGCTTCGCCGAGCAGCCGCCTTGAGAATCCTCGCATTGGCTTGATGGGGTACGATCCAGCGAGTCTCCTCAGGCGTCCAACCGCTCTTGGCAATCGCATCCTGCACGAGCATCGCAAAACTCTCGGTCGCAAAGCGAAACAAGGCATGCCCGTCAAGTCGGATACAGCAGTCCACCGCATGCCCGTTCGGCGGCACAAAACCGGACTGCTGGCGGCGCGCCATATGTAACCCCCGTGTATCCGTCCCCAGAATCACCTCGCGGATGCGATGCCCCTGGGTGCCGGCGGCGATGATCGCCGCCCCGGCGCCGTCGCCAAAAAGGAAGCAGGTGCTTTCGTCCGACCGGTCAAGCAGATGGGACTGGACGTCGACCCCGACGGCCAGCACATTGCGTGCCATTCCGCTAAGGATCATCGCCCGGGCCATCCCCACCGCATAGAGCCAGCCTGAGCAAGCCGCGTTCAGGTCGAAGGCGGGGATTGTCCGCAAATTCAGCCGGTCCTGGAGGATGCAGGCGGTCGAGGGCATTGCCACATCGGGGGTAGTTGTGGCCAAAATGATCGCATCAATCTCTTTGGTGGCGATTCCCGCCTTACGAATGGCTTCCAGAGCCGCCGCGTAAGCCATGTCCGAAGGCTTCTCATTGTCTGCTGCCCAGTGTCGCTGCTGAATCCCGGTGACCTGGTAGATATACTCCTCGGAAATTTCTGGAAACTCGCCGAGTAGTTGCTGATTCGTCACCACCTGCTTGGGCAGATAGCCACCGACGCCAAGAATCACGGCTCCCAAGTCCCCGTCGCGCGGGGATGTTGCCGTAGCGGCGGGCTTCTGGCGTATCTTGGCCTCGGCCGTCGTGGCCGGAGGAATCCAGTCGCGCATGCTTGGGTCGGACGTCTCGACTTCCATCACCGGCTCATTATAGGCCACTGTCTCACCATCAAGGTGTAACAACCGGATCAAACGCCCCTCACAGGGCGCCTGGAAATCAAAGACCGACTTGGCGCTGTCGATCTGTCCGAGAACCTGACCTTTCTGGAAACAATCCCCCTCGGAAACACACCACTCAATAATCGTGGCCTCGCTCTCGGCGGCGCCCTGTGCTGGTAGGTAGAGAGACAAGCGAAAAGGTGTTAAATCCATGAGTGCCTGGGCCTGGGGCGATTTCTCTGGGGTTGACGCCGGTTGCTCTTACGCAACGCGACGAAGCCTCTCCTTCTGCAACATTTCGTCGATACAGGCCCCAATTGTTTGCCGGTTGGGTCGGCACGACAGTTCCAGTTCGGGGGCAAAAGGCATCGGCATGTCGGGCGCCGCCAACAGTCGCGGCGCCGACTTGAACCGCATTCCGGATCGCGCCGCCAACGCAATAATCCGGTCGCCAAGCCCTTGGGTCTCCCCCGACTCTTGTACGACCAACAGCCGGCCGGTTTTCGCCACGGAGTTGAGAATCGGCGTCATGTCCAGCGGCTGCACGACGAAGGGATTCCACACCTCGACGCTGTGCCCCGACTGGTCGGCCGCAGCCAATGCTTCGTGGACCATAGCGCCGAAGCTGACCACCGTCAAGTCGTTGCCCTCCCGATAGCGACGAGCCGACCAGACCGTCGCCAGGTCGCCACGGAACTCGATATCGCCACTGTTACTCCAGTAAAGCTGTTTGTGTTCCAGCACCAGACAGGGGTTCGGATCGCAGAATCCGGCCACGAGGGCCTCGAACGTCTCTTGGGCCGTGGCCGGATAGAGGAGTTTCAGCCCGGGGAACCGCGACCAGAGTCCTTCGAACTCCCCGGAATGGAAGGCTCCCATGGTCAGCCCGCCGCCGCAAGGAAGCCGCAACAAGAGCGGAGCCGGACAGCCGGAGCGGAAGAACCAGGTGGCCGCGTTGAGCCCGATTTGTGTCGCTGCTTCTGTGGAGAAGTCGGCAAACTGGAATTCGACGATCGGCGCTGCGCCGGTCTGGGAGGCGCCCAGGGCGAACCCGACGATCGCCGATTCGCACAGCGGCATGTCGAGCACTCGCTCGGCCCCGAATCGCTCGAACAGGCCCTTGCACGTCTTGAAGGCCGAACCGTAACGTCCTACGTCGAGCCCTATCAGGAAAGCCTGCGGATAATTCTCCAGGAGATAGGCCAGGGCCCGATTGACTGCTTCGCCATTTTTTACCCGCCGCGCGGAATACGGCTTGACGCGTCCAGCGGGCGCGCGGGCGGTGGCGTGCCACTGCACCGGGGGCACGGGGCGTTTGGCCTCCAGGGCCGCAAGAATCGCTGTTTGGACCTCCTCCTCGACCTGCTTTTCGATCGCCTCGATCTCGGCCTCCTGCAGGTCCGCGACTTGGGCTAGGGCTCGGCGCGCGGCCGGCAGCGGATCCCGGGCGTGGTTTGCCGCGGCTTCCTCGGCGCTGACGTAGGCGGCCTTGTCGTACGCGGCATGCCCGTGCAGCCGAACACTCATGCACTCCAAAAGCATCGGCGCCGGTTGGGCCTGCATCGCTTCCATGGCCTCGCAAACGGCCCGGTAGACCCCCCACACATCGGTCCCGTCAATCGTCCTGCCCTGAATCCCATACCCCTTGGCCCGATCCGACAACTGTTGGCAGCAGTATTGGGCACTTGTCGGGGTGGAAAACGAATAGCGGTTGTTTTCTACGAGAAACAGCACCGGACAGCGATGCACGGCCGCCAGGTTCAGGGCCTCATGGAACTCGCCCGTGCTGCTGCCGCCGTCGCCAATCACGGCCAGCCCGAAGACGTCTTCCCCCTCGCGCCGGGCCGACCAAGTGGCGCCGACCACCACGCTGAGCATCTTTCCCAAGTGGCTGATCATCGGAAACCGCCGCTGCCGTGCGTCGCCGTGGTGGACATTTCCCTCACGACCGTGGGTCGGACTGTCCGCGTTGGCCAGATACTGGCAGGCCATCGCGTAGGGGGTCGTGCCCAACACCAAGTGGCCGCCGAAATCGCGGTGCAGCAGCGAGACGGGGTCTTTGCCCGGTCGAAACGGCGCCGTCATCCCGATCGCCGTCGCTTCGTTGCCAATACTAATCGTTACAGTCCCTTTGACGTAGCCCTTCTGATAAAGCTCCAACAGCCGCTCTTCAAGCCGCCGCGAGAGACACATCATCCGATAGGCCCACGGAAGGAAGACCTCCGACGACAGTTTCTCAGGGAAACGCGCGGGAGGCTCAATCGCCGCCAGTTCCGGTCGATGGATCTGTAGTCTGGGATTCAACCGTCTGTGTCTCGCAAAAGGAATAACAGGCGGCCACGGGCCAGTTGCAAGAGTGTCCAACCTCCATTCGTCATGGAGTGACACTCGAAAAACCGGTCGGCAGCACTGCCGGTGTGACCACAGGGGCAAGCAACCGTTTCCGCTCTGCCATCGGAACTGACGCTTGCAGAAGACGAGTAAACGGCCGGATTGTAGCGGGCGGTTCCGTTAATGTCACGGCCAGATTGTGCCATTTACCTCCCTTCTTGGGTGCTGGTCGCCAATCCACACAGAGAATGGCTGAAAACTGACCGGAGAAGGTAAGTGTGGGGGGGGTATAGGTGGTCAATACGGGTTATTTGTCAGGAATCAGGAGAAACGGAAAATCGGGCGTTATTCACCTTTCTTTGCCGTTTCTTTTTCCATTGACGGATGGTATCATTCCCATACAGATTGGGGTGGTGGAAAGAGACGCGAGCGTGGGATTCCTAAGTGGGTCTTCTCCGTCTGACTGCGGTTCGGGTATTGTCTGCCGATTGCGGTTGGTCTCCTCTTCCCCTCAACCTTATGCAGGACGTGTGTGCGTGTGACAGGTCGCGTGCCATCACGTCAATTCGTTTCGTTTGTCTTTGTTTTGAGGAGTGGCAGACATGCCGCAGGGTACGATCAAGAAGCTGGTGACGGACAAGGGATTTGGATTCATCAAGGGAGAACGCGAGGAGTTGTTCTTCCACCATTCTGCACTGGAAGGCATCACGATTGAGGAACTCCAGGTTGGGCAGACGGTCCAATACGAGACCGGCCGTGGCCCCAAGGGCCCGCGGGCTGAGAAAGTGCGTCCAGTCTGACGCCAACGATTCACCGCCGTAAATGGCGTGGCCCTCCGAATTCCGATTCGGAGGGCCTTTTTTGTGTATGCCGAGCATGTTTGACGGTTTGGAGGTGCAAGTCCTCTCCCAACC
>CAZLDQ010000118.1:0-18157 GCA_964558295.1 uncultured Planctomycetaceae bacterium
TCCTATTGACGTTTCTCGCTCACCGCCACTGCGCGCAAAAGCTGACGTGCACCCCGTCTGCACAGGGATGCCAGAAAATCCTGTCCCCCCCAGCCGTCTGTCAGTTGACCATCCTGGTGTTGACGGGTATATTAAGTGGTTTCCTACACGTGGTGGCTGTAGCTCAATTGGTTAGAGTACCAGATTGTGGATCTGGGTGTTGGGGGTTCGAGTCCCCTCAGCCACCCCTTCTAACCCCTTGCAAGACAATCCCTTGCAAGGGGTTCTTTTTTTGCGTTGTTCCCGGGCTGCGTCAGTGTCGCCGACTGGGCAAGTGGGACGTCATGAACGGATGACCAGTCGCTGCGATTCTCAACCAAGTCCGTCCCCCTCCCTGGAGCCCCTGGCGATCCTCCCCCGCTTACAAATTGGAGCCGAGATTTCTCTCGCAATTGGGCCAGCCTTTCTGCTTGCCCTTCGAGAGCCAGTCACCCTTTTGCGCCGACCATCGAGTGGGCCATGGTCATGATGCGGTCGGGGATTCGGTCAAGCGGCAGGACGTCTTCAACGGCCCCTGCGGCAATCGCCTCCTTGGGCATTCCGAAGACGATGCAGGTGGACTGGTCTTCGGCGATGGTTCGGGCGCCGGCCTGGCGCATGGCCAGCAGGCCTTGGGCCCCGTCATTGCCCATTCCGGTGAGAATCACGCCGATGGCGTTGTTGCCGACGTAGCGGGCCGCCGAACGGAAGAGGACATCGACCGAGGGGCGGTGGCGATTCACCGGTTCGCCCATCCCCACTCGAACCCGATAATCAGCGCCACTGCGGGTGATCGCCATGTGCAGTCCGCCGGGTGCCAGCAAGGCCTGGCCCGCCAGGATCCGATCGCCGTCTTGCGCCTCCTTGACCCGGATCTGACAGCGTTGATCGAGCCGTGCCGCAAACGAACGGGTGAATCCGGCCGGCATGTGCTGCACGATCACGATTCCCGGAGCATCGGCCGGCAACTCGGTCAGCAACTCGGTCAGTGCCTCGGTGCCGCCGGTCGAAGCGCCGATGCAAATGACCTTGTGGGTTGTTTCGAACAGGGCGTGCCCTCGGGAAGGTGCTGCGCAGCGCGTCCCGGCTGCAGACGGCTTGCGCGAGCGGAGCTTGGCGCGGGCCGCCACTTTGACTTTTTCGAGGATCTCCTCCCCCAGTTCGACGATCCCCGAGGCCACATCGATCTTCGGTTTGGTGACGAAGTCGATCGCCCCCAGCTCCAAGGCGCGGAGCGTGGTCTGACAGCCTTTCTCGGTCAAGGAGGAGACCATCACGACGGGCATCGGCGAGGTCTGCATGAGCTTCTCGAGGAAAGTCAGGCCATCCATCCGTGGCATCTCGACATCGAGCGTCAGCACATCCGGGCGCAGGGCCTTAATCTTTTCCCACGCCACAATCGGATCTTGAGCCGAGCCCACCACCGTGAGCTCCCGATCCGCGCGAAGGATCGTGGCCAGGATCTGGCGCATCAGCGCCGAGTCGTCGATCACCAAGACTTTGATCGGAGGCATGGTCAATCCTTAGAAGAGGGTGACGGTCGCGAATTTGTCCATTTGGGCGGCGACTTGCCGGCTGTAGCGTGTTTCTCGCTCGACGACCCGGATGTGGCTGTCCAACACTTTGACCAGAGCCTTTCCCGTATCGGTCGTGAAGTGGACGCGGACGGGGTTTTCGCCCCCCAGCCGCTCGGCCAGGAGGGGAATTCCTTCGGTACGCAAGAAGTGGCGAATGAACTGGATATTGCGCCGGCCGACATCCAGGGTGGCTCCCCGACCTTCGAGTACGCGGGCCCCTCCAAAGACCTTCGCTTGGAGGCGGTGGCGATCACCGCCCAGTTTCATGATTTCGTTGATCAACAGTTCCATGGCATGTACGCCGTAGCGTGCCGAGACGGTCGCATCCGAGGTGCTGCAGGGAAGCATGAAGTGCGTCATCCCCCCGATTCTCGTCACCGGATCGAACAAGCAGGCTGCCACACAAGATCCCAGTACCGTGCGAATCTCGGCGGGCTCGCGACTGGCATGGTACTCCCCGGCGATGATCTCGTAGCGGCGTCGCGTTTCCTTGCTCGACAGAGCTTGCCTTGTCGTCGGATGCTCGACTTGGGCAGAGTGAGCGGGGGACACGGAGTCCTTGGCCGGCTGCTTTCCCAGGCTCAGGGCGGAGCGCCGTCGATAGATCGTGTTGCCGCAAGCCATGTACAGTTGCGACAACCAATGGAGGTTTTCCGAGTGCCCCAGGATAAGGTAGCCGTTTTCGGTCAAATAGTTGGCGAAGCGCGGAAGAAGCCGTTGCTGGGTCTGAGCGTTGAAGTAGATGATCACATTGCGGCAAAAGATCACGTCGAACTGCGTCTGAATCGGCCAAGACTCGTCCATGAAGTTGAGCTGCCGGAAGGTCACCAGCCGCCGGACTTCCGGACGGATCTGGCAGAAGCCGTCCCAACGTCCGGTGCCGCGAAGAAAGTACCGGCTTTTCAGTTTCGCGTCCAGAAAGTCGATGCGTTCCAAGGGATAGACGCCTTGCTCGGCGGTCTCGAGCACCTCCGTATTGATGTCGGAGGCCAGGATGCGAATGTCCCAGCCATGCCGCGAGCCGAAATGTTCGAGAATCGTTATCGCGATGGTATACGGCTCATCGCCCATCGAGCAGCCGGCGCTCCAGATTCGCAAGCGTCGCGGTTTGCCGACGGCGGCACGCCGTTTCACCTCGGGAAACACGACCTGGTGCAAGAACTCGAAGTGGTGCGGCTCGCGGAAGAAGTCGGTCTTGTTGGTGGTCAGGCTATTGATCATCAACTGGCGTTCCACGCCGTTGGGATCCTGATTCGCCAAATAGTCGAGATACTCGGTGTGGCTGCGGAGGCCCAACTGCCGCAAGCGTTTGGCCAGGCGGGAACAGACCAGTGCGCGTTTGGCATCGCTCATCGAAATCCCCGCTTCCTGGTAGATCAGGTCGCGGATGGCCTGAAACTCCTCGTCGGTAATCGACGTGACTTCGCTGAGCGAGGCAACGCTAAGCAAGCGATGGGGAGAACTGAGGATGGCGGGCATGATGAACCTTTTGGTGCCAAGGCGGTCGTCCGCAGGACCGGAGCGGGAGACGATTTCCCGCCCCGGCCCCGGGACAGACTCTCAATGACGTCGGGCCGAAACTAAAACTCCTCAAAGCCGTTCGTCGGGCCGCTGGCGTGCGTTCCGGCATGGACGAGTTCCAACTCGCGTTCCACGGCCGTTTCCACGTCGGGGGCCGCACTGCGCGGTTGTGGCTTCGTCACTTTCGTGACCGGCGTGGCCGCCTTGCGAACCACGGGTTTGTTCACGACCGTTCGCGACGGGGAAGCGACGGGCGCCACGCCCTTTACGTTCTTCTTGACCAGATTGAACTGGGCGACGACCTCCTGCAGCTGCGCGGCCTGCGCGGCCAACGATTCGGCCGTGCTGGAAAGCTCTTCCGTCTGCGAGGCGTTGGCCTGCGTCACCTGGTCCATTTGGGTCACGGCTCGATTCACCTGCTCGATTCCGCCCGCCTGCTCCCGCGACGCGGCAGCGATTTCCGCCACAATATCGGTAACCCGCTTCACCGAACTGACGATTTCTTCAAGGGTCTGTCCGGATTGGTTGACCAGATTGGTGCCGTTTTCCACCTTGGCCACAGAGTCTTGGATCAGTCCTTTGATCTCCTTGGCCGCGGCCGCACTGCGCTGGGCCAGATTGCGGACCTCGCCGGCGACGACGGCAAAGCCGCGTCCCTGTTCACCCGCCCGGGCTGCTTCTACGGCCGCATTGAGAGCCAACAGGTTCGTCTGGAAGGCGATTTCGTCAATCGCCGTGATGATGTCGGCGATCTTCTTCGAGGCGGCGTTGATCTCGCTCATCCCTTGAACCGCCCGCCCCACGACCTCGCCTCCCTTTTCCGCCACGTCGCGGGAATTGCAGGAGAACTGGTTGGCCTGCTGGGCGTTGTCGGCGTTCTGCTGGATCGTGCCGGTAATCTGCTCCAGACTCGCCGCCGTCTCTTCCAAGCTCGACGCCTGCTCTTGAGCACCGCTGGAAAGCTCTTCGGCCGCCGCGGCAAGCTGCTGCGATGCCGAAGCCACCGAGTCGGCAATCGCCGAAACCTCGACGAGCGCCTTGGTGAACCAGCGGGCGATCACCCAACCGAGGGCCAAGCCGACCATCGTGCCGCCGCTCACCAACAAGGTCACCATCCAGAACGCCGAGGCGTAGGCGGCTGCACTCTGCTCATACGCCTGTTTGGCCATCGCTTCATTGAGCTTGGCCAGGTCCGTGCAGGCCTGATCGACGGTGTCGCAAACCTCTTTGGCCTCCTTGAGCGCCGCGCCCGACTCGTCCGTCTGTCCGGCCGCATGAGCCTTGATCGCCGTCAGGCAATGCCCCAGGTACTTCGGAAAACCTTCCTTGACCTTGGTGACCAGCGTTTTCTCCTCGGCCGAAGCGGCGTTCTGCTCGAGGTAGGCGAACTCCTTCTCAAAAGTCTTCGCCTGCTCATTGATTGTATTGCGGTAGCCGTCGATCGCCTCTTTGTCGCTGCTGCGGCAGGCGCGAAGCACATCGCGGCCGATGTAGGCCAGGTTGAGGTTTGCCTGTTTGACCGAGGTGACTCCCAGCAGGTTCTGCTTGTAGATCCCTTCGAGCATCGTATCGATCAAGCCCATCTGGTAGAGGGCCACGAGGGAAACGGTCCCCATAATGCCGGCGACCGAAAGGAAAGCCAAGAGGAGCTTGGCACGCGCACTCAATTTGTGAAACCAACCCATAGTCGTAGATCCTTGTATCGTGTTATCTAAAGGAACACTTCCTGCGCGTCCGATCATCTCGCGTCCGTCCGAGGACTGCTTCTACCCCATAAGCTAGGCGACGGCTTGCTCGAGCGTATCGAGCTTATCGCCAGCGACGAGTTTGTCGATGTTCAGCAGGAGTACGAGCTTTTCGCCGACTTTGCCCATGCCATGGAAGAACGAGGTATCCACGTCGCCGGCAAGCTCCGGTGTCTCTTCAACCTGCTCCTTGGCGATGTTCAGTACGTCGGAGACGGCGTCGACCACCAGCCCGACGACCTTGCTCCCCACGCTGACGACGATAATCACCGAGAACTGGTTGTACTCGGTCTCGGGCATGCCGAAGCGGGCTCGCAGGTCGAGGACCGGGACCACCGTGCCCCGCAGATTGATCACTCCCTTGATGTAATGGGGCGCATTGGGGATCGGGCGGATTCTGGAAAATCCCTTGATCTCCTGCACCCGGAGAATCTCAATTCCGTATTCTTCATCCTGGATGGTGAAGGTCAGGAATTGATCGCTGTCGGCGGCAAAGCCGACGGCGCCATCCATCACGGCTGTCTCAGCCATTGTCACTTCTCCACAGTGTTCGCGAGGAGGACTCGAAAGAGCGGCGGTCCGAGTCTCCCCGCCGACTCGGACCCGCCGCGTGAAGACGATTGCCTAGAATTCCTCGAACCCCCCATGCCCGTTGGCATGATTGGCGGTCGTGGCCAGTTCCAATTCACGTTCCACGGCCGTTTCAAGGTCTGCCGACTCGTGCCGAGGTTGCGGCTTGGGTTGGCTTGTCTTGAGCGGTTTTTTCGCCGCCGGCTTTTTCGACGTGGCAGGCGTATGGCTTGGAGTCGCATGAGCCGCGACAACCGGCCGTTGCGTGCCGTCATCCAGTTTGAAGCGGGCCACGAGTATCTGAAGTTGTTCGGCCTGCGAGGCCAGGTTTTCCGCCGTACTGGAAAGTTCCTCGGTCTGGCTGGCGTTGCCCTGCGTGACTTGGTCCATCTGGGCCACCGCCTTGCTGACTTGCTCGATTCCGCTGCTTTGCTCGACCGACGCCGCAGCGATCTCCGAAACGATGTCCGTCACCCGCTTGACCGAGTTGACAATCTCTTCCAGCGACTTGCCGGACTGATTGACCAGCTCACTGCCGTTTTCCACCTTGCGGACCGAGTCCTGGATCAGGCCCTTGATCTCCTTGGCGGCTGCCGCACTGCGTTGGGCCAGGTTGCGCACTTCGCCGGCCACGACGGCGAAACCGCGTCCCTGTTCCCCGGCCCGGGCTGCTTCCACCGCCGCATTGAGGGCCAACAGGTTGGTCTGGAAGGCGATTTCGTCGATGGCCGTGATGATGTCGGCGATCTTCTTCGACGACGTATTGATTTCGCCCATTCCCTTGATCGCATCGTCGACCACACGGCCCCCCTTTTCTGCCACCTCCCGGGCTCCAGCCGCCAGTTGGTTGGCTTGCTGGGCATTGTCGGCGGTCTGCTTCACGGTCGAGGTGATTTCCTCCAAGCTGGAGGCCGTCTCTTCCAGACTCGACGCCTGCTCCTGGGCTCCGCTGGAGATTTCCTCCGAGGCCGACGAAAGTTGCTGCGAGGCGGAGGCCAGACTATCCGCCACCGTACGTGTCTCCAGCAACGCCGTCCGGATCGACTCGACCGCTTCGTTCAGCGCCTTGGCCATCAGGCCCACTTCATCTTTCGTGTCGACGTCCAATCGCGAGGTGAAGTCTCCCTTGGCCATCGCCTCCAGGACCTTGACGGCCTTGTACAACTGATTGGCAATGAGCCGGGCGATGAAGATGCCGATGACCAATCCCGCGATTACGCCCCCCACGATCATGCCGAGGACGAGCAAACGTGCGGCCGCATACAGTTCATCACTTTCTCGGTTGGCTTTGTCGGCCAGCGATTCTTTCTGCTTGGCAAGGTCGTCCATCTTCTTGTTCAAGGTGTCGGAGATTCCCCGGGCCGCCTTGATCACATGGATTGCCTCCTTACTGTTTCCCTCGGCGACGAGCTTCTCCGCCTTCCGGATTTCGGTGAAGTACTCCTCTAGCGTCTGTTCGATGCTTGCCAGCATCGCTTTGCCCTCGGCAGTGACGAGCGTCTCGCCCGTCTTCTTGAGGTGCTCCTTGCACTGCTCCATGTAATTGTTCATCCCCATGGTAAACTTTTTCAGTTCTTCCGGGTTGTCCGAGAGGATGACGTTGCGGATGGCACGTCCAACTCCCATCAACTGGAAATTGGCCTCTTTGATGTGCGATGTGCCGAGGAGATGCATCTTGTACATCACGGTGAGCGTGTCGTTGATCTCCGACATCTTGGCAAGACCCACGTAGCCGACCACGGCCATGATGATGCACACGACGCTGAATCCGCAAACGAGCTTCCACAGAGTCTTCAGGTTATAAAACCACCGCATAGTTCGTTACTCCGATTAGTCTGAATATTTCGGGATATGAAACAACAAGGAAATGTCCGCATCAGGGACCGGCTGGGGTCACACGGCTTCGGCGGCAGGGAGTTCGTGAAGCTGATTGCCCGAGATCAGCTTATCGATGTCCAGCAAAAGCACTAGTTTGTCCCCAACTTTGCCCATGCCGTGAAAAAACGAGGCGTCGATGTTGCCGGCAAGCTCCGGCGTCTCTTCAACTTGGTCCTCGGTGATGTTTAACACATCGGAGACGGCGTCGACCACCAGCCCGACGACCTTGCTCCCCACGCTGACGACGATAATCACCGAGAACTGGTTGTACTCGGTCTCGGGCATGCCGAAGCGGGCTCGCAGGTCGAGGACCGGGACCACCGTGCCCCGCAGATTGATCACTCCCTTGATGTAATGGGGCGCATTGGGGATCGGGCGGATTCTGGAAAATCCCTTGATCTCCTGCACCCGGAGAATCTCAATTCCGTATTCTTCATCCTGGATGGTGAAGGTCAGGAATTGATCGCTGTCGGCGGCAAAGCCGGCAGCGCGATCTATTACGGCAGTCTCAACCATCAACTCTTCTCCCATAGTAATTTGCGAGGTATACCCCCATTGGGCGACCGCAGGACTTCCTCGCTATGTTCCGGCAGCCGCGTGGTAATTCTTCCGGCTCAATGAGCCAAGCGGCTTAGGCCAGGAACGTCGAGGATGAACGCCACGTGGCCGTCGCCGAGGATTGTTGCCCCCGAGATTCCTTCCACCTTTTGGTAATTGGCTTCCAAACTCTTCATCACGACCTGCATCTGCCCGAGCAATTCGTCAACCAGCAAGCCGAGCTTCTTGCCCTGATTTTCCAGGAGCACCACCAATCCCTTGGTTGGGTCTGTGATCTGCGTGGGGATATTGAGGATCTTGTGGAGCCGCACCAAGGGGACGGTCTTCCCGCGAACCAGGACGACCTCGCCCCGGCCGGTGACCGTTTTCACATCCTCCGCTTTGGGACGGAATGACTCGACCACGGCCAACAACGGAAGGATGTAGATTTCGTTGTTCAGACTCACGGCGAGGCCGTCGAGGATTGCCATCGTCAGGGGCAGCCGGATTCGAAAGACACTGCCCTGTCCCGGGCGGCTGTCGATCCCGACGGAACCGTTGAGGGCCTCGATGTTCCGCTTCACGACATCCATGCCCACCCCACGCCCCGAGACGTCGGTAACCTGTTGGGCCGTGGAAAAGCCGGGGGTGAAGATCAGGGAATGAATCTGTTCCTCCGTGAGCGGCTCGTCGGCCTTAACCAAGCCTTGGGCAATGGCTTTGCGATGAATTCGTTCTCGATCCAAGCCGCGCCCGTCGTCGCGGACCTCGATCACCACATTGCCCCCTTCGTGGTAAGCGTGCAGGCCGATCTTGCCCTCAGCCGGCTTGCCGGCCGCAAGGCGGTCTGCGGCAGGTTCGATTCCATGATCGACGGCGTTGCGCACCAAATGCGTCAACGGATCACCAATCTGCTCGATCATCTGCTTGTCGAGTTCCGTATCTTCACCCGTGATCTCGACGGCCACCTGCTTCTGAAGGCTGGCCGCCAGATCGTGGACCACGCGGGGAAAGCGGCGAAAGACGCTCGCCAAGGGAACCATACGAACCGCCATCACCCGTTCCTGCAAATCCCGCGTGCTGCGATTCATTGCGGCCAATGCCTCTTGGATCGCCGGCAAGCGATCGGCGGGAATCTGGCTGACGGCCTCGTTGACCATCGACTGGGCGATGACCAATTCCCCGACCAGGTTGATCAACTCGTCGACCTTTCCCACGGAGACCCGAATTGACGAGGCATCGAGGTTGCGGCCTCGCGAGGCACAGGGTTTTGCCGCTTTCGGTGCGGGGACCGCCTCGGTGCTGGGGCTGCTAGCCACGGGAGCTGTCGGAGGCTCCGCCTCTCTGCCGAGCGGTTCGATCACAATCTGGCTGCTGTCTTCCACAAAGATGAACACCGCCTGAAGCTCTTCTTGGCTCTTGCTGGTGCGCAGACGGACGGTCCACCCCAAGTAGCACTCTTCGGGGACCATGTCGTCCAGCGCGGGAAGTCGCGAGGTATCGGCGGTCACCTCGAGGATTTCGCCTGCTTCGGACAGATCCCGCAACAACAGCAGCGGATCCATGCCGTGGCGCAACATGTCTTGCCCTGGCACAAACGTGATACGATATTCGGTTAATCCCGTGGACACCGGCGGCGACGTGGCAGGTTGCTCCGCCGGCGCAGGCTTGCTCGCGCCGTTTTTCGCCAATGCGTCGTCCAGGCCTTGAATGATTTGTTCCACTTCCGGCGGCAACGGACCGCCATCTTTGGCGGCGGCCACGAGAGCGCCGAGCGTATCGGCAGAGTGCAGCAGGAGTTCCACCAGATCCCGGGTCGGAGCAATCTGGCCGTCGCGCATCCGATCCAAGAGGCTTTCCAGGTGATGAGTGAAGTGGGCAATATCACCAAACCCAAACGTCCCGCTGGCCCCCTTGATCGAATGGGCCGCCCGGAAGATGCTGTGGAGTAGTTCCGGATCGTCCGGCGTGTTTTCCAGACTCAACAGAGCCTGTTCCATTGCAGCCAGGTGTTCGGCCGCTTCGTCAAAAAACACGGCGTGGAATCGCTGCATGTCGATTTGCATGATGGCCTCCTATCGCACGACCTTGGCGACAACCTGGAGCAACTGTTCAGGATTGAACGGCTTGACGATCCAGCCGGTGGCCCCCGCCGCCTTCCCTTCCTGTTTCTTGGCTTCCTGCGATTCGGTGGTAAGCATCAGGATCGGGGTGAATTTGAATTCGGGCTTGGTGCGGAGCTGGCGGATCAGGGTCATCCCGTCCATCACAGGCATGTTCAGGTCGGTAATCACCAGATTGACCGCCTTCCCCTGTACCTTCGAGAGGGCTTCCTCACCGTTGGCCCCTTCGATGACCTCAAACCCCGCTTCCTTCATGGTGAAGGAAACCATTTGCCGCATTGATGTCGAGTCATCCACTACAAGTACGGTCTTGGACATGGTTACTTCCTCGGATGGGAACCTGGTTCGCCATGGAAACAGCCAAGCTGATTCGCAGGGAGGAACGGGTTCTGAAACAGGTTCAAAATAGCTCCACGTTGTTGCCCAGGTCTTGGGTGTTGCCCACTTCTCCGGCGACGTGCGCGGCTAGGGCCTTGTGTTCTGACGCCATCGTGTATTGCTGCGCCATGCGCCTCGCCCAATCCTGTTCCACGTGCGAGCAAGGCGCGGTCCGGTTGGGATCGAGCTTGGACTGGAGTGTCTCATGGATCTCTTCCAGCGTGTTGATCACATGGCCAACCCGCTGACTGACGGCATCCTGGAATTGCATCGCAACCACGGCCTGCGAGATATCGCGGGCCAGCCGCTCGCTGTTGCCGCGGGCCACGAGGATGGTCTGTTGCATGCCCTCGTGCAGGGTGGCCATGCAGTCCAAGGCGTGTGTCACTTCGGTGCGACTTTGGGCCGCCTCTTCGGCGTCGGCCAAGGCGCGTTCGCGCAACTCCTGCGAGGCCATGCCGATCTCCTTGGCCAGCGCATTGATCATGGTGCGAACGGTCTTGCTGGCTCCGACGGCATGCACTGCCATCTTCGCCGTCTCCGTGGCCACGATTGCAAACGCGGCCCCGTGCTTCCCGGCCCGCGCGGCCTCAATCTGACCGTTCAGGGCCAGGAGACGCGCATTGGACGCCACCGAGTCGATCTCCTTCAGCGTCCCCTCCAGACCGTGAATCTGCTGTTCAATCTGCAACATGCGTTGGACCGTGGCGCCGGAAAGCTCGCAGGTCTGCTCGATCCGTTGCAGAAGTCTCCCCATCGTCTCGCGGGTATTGGCGACGAGCTGGTTGAGCCCGCTGCATGTTCCGTTCGGATGCTCTCCACTGGAGCCCGGCGAGATTTGTGCCACGGCTTCACGCGCCCGCTGGGCCATTCCGTCAAAGCTCTCGCAAACCTGGACCACTCCCTGCTCAATCTGATGAACGGCCTCGCGCAGTTGTGTGGCAAGGATCGGAAACAGGGGAAGGCAGGAGTTCAGCTCTTCAACCAGCCCAGTCGTGTGACGATCCCTGGCTGAGTCGGGCGCGGATGAGGACTCTGGCCTGACCGGCGTATTGACCATACTGTCCGTATGTGACGACGGTGCGTAGAGTGTTTCAGACATAGCGGCTAACGCGAAGGGTGGAAGGTAAACTACAGGAAGGAAACGATGCTGGCGGGCGGAGACGGGCCATTCCGGCAACAGGTGGGACAAGCCGGCGAGGTGGGAACTCGAGGCCCGAGTCTTAGCCCTCGGAACAAAGGATGGATGTTGCCACGTGGGCGTCGGCCGCTGGACGTTCCGGCGGTTGCCCATTGCCCCCCAACAACCCGGCGAGGCCCGTCAACCGAAGGGCCACGAGCGTCGGTTCCGGAAAACTGGAGAACTCGCAGCTCAGACCATAGGCTGCAAGCGATTCGCGGAAAGCCACAAGAATCTGAAGTATCGCGGCGTCGAACGATTGGAGCTGTTCGCAGTTCACTCGCACGTTTTGACGGCTCTCCACCACACGGACCGCTTCCTGGTGGAGCTGTGCGGCGGAAGAGACATCGATTTCACCTTGCAGGTCCAATTCGAACCAGCCGTCGGCGGCTTGCCGCCCCTGGATCATCGCATTGCCGTTCATGTTTGGCTGATGCCCTCTTGCTAAGTGCCCGTTTTCTGAATGCCCACTTTGTGGTTGCCCTCGGTATGAGAGGCGAGCCACTTGTTGGAACATAGATTACGGGCTGGTGCGATGCGCGCACTTGCACTGCGATTTGCAGACAGAATACCTCGCTTTCCCCTTGCCGTTCTAGCAGGATGCCGTGTGTACCGGTCGGGGCAACGCAATCGATGTGTCGGCGGAGAAGAAGAATGGGGGGGAAATAGGCATTTGCGACCTGACACATCCACGAGTCCAACAGGCCTCACGGGGTTTCACGAACAAACCCTGGCGGAGACACTCTCCGTGGCGTTCCTCCGCGCCTCTTCGAGGACAGCTTGCCCCCGGCTACGCCCCGCTCAGGTCGACAATTCCGGCGAATACACGGCTAGCGCATGGAGAATCTGCGCAATGCGATTCATCACCGTTCGATCCGCTGAGAGGTGGATCAGCGGGCCCCGACGATCAAGAACACGGGAAACTCCCGCAGGGCGCCGCCTTGCACGGGCTTGAGAATCGTGTGCGCCGTCACATCTCGAGGCTCGCGAAACCCGATTCGAACAAGACGCGCTTTGAGCTCCGCGCGATCGAAGCCGTGATGGTGCACTCCGGCGGCCTGCTGCGAATCATGAAAGATGCCCGGTTCCGTGTCGAGATCGGCGATGCAGAGCAGCCCGCCCGGATGCAGCATCTCATGGAAGGCACACAAGATCCGATCCACGTCGGCGATGTGATGCATGGCCATGCAAACAACGATCCGATGATAACGTTCCGGCGGCACGGGGTCACGTTCCAAATCGAGATAGCGTGCTTCCATCTGCGTCAGCCCGCCACGGCGGATCTTCTCGCGGAGGACCTCAAGCATCCCGGTCGAACAATCGGCTCCCGTTACACGCCGCACGTGCGGAAGCAAGAAGAGGCCGACCAATCCCGTCCCGCAGCCATAGTCGAGCACATCCATCGCGGCCGTCGGCTGCGCTTCGCGGAGAATTGCCTCTCCCACGCCTCGCATCAACGCGATCCGATGTGGATGGGAGTCCCAACTTGCCGCAGCCTGATCGAAGAGATTGGAAGAGGAGGACTCCGTCATCAAGCGTCCTTTCTGCTGGCGGCGGGCGGAGGCGACATCGCGGGAATCGGCACGACCAGGGCCTTGCCTCGCCAGCGGCCGTTCTCTCGAAAAGAGACGCCCTGCAGCAACTTCTGGTTCGCCAAGCCGACAATCCCCACGGCAAATTCCAGGTCCGCCTGGCCGCGCAGGGCGAACGTCTCGTCGGTCTGCAAGAGCTTCTTGCCATAGCAGCCGAACCACCACGAACCGTGGGCAAAGCAGGCCGTTTGAATCCCCAACAGGGTGTAACCGCTGGGAATCACGTGGCGTTTCACGAAACGAAAGGACTCGTCATACTCGTAAACGTAGTTCTCCTTGTAGCCCAGGGGCAAACCACCGACGACAAAAAAGTGCCCCCGGTGATACTCCATCCCGCCGGCCCCGTGCACGACCTCGGCGACCTTATGCTTGGCCAGCAGGGCCAAGTCGCCTCCGTCGAACACATAGACCCAGGAGTCGGCGTACCCCGGCTCCCGGTTGAACTCTCCGAGGTTCACCGCACAGTAGACCTTGCCGTCGTGATAGGTCAGGTCACCATGATGGGTGGGCACCTTGGCCGTCTTGAGGATTTTCCCGCTCCAGTCGGTCTTCACCAGAACAGTCGTGAACGACCAATAGATGGCCTTATCCCCGTCCACGGCAATTCCCTGCAAGTGACCATCGTATGTCCCCTCGCACAACACCTCGGTCCGATCTGGACCTGCGGCAAGAAGCCAGACAAAGGCAACCAGAAGGCTGCTAGGCAAAGGAACGAGGAATTGCATGAGCTACTCTCCTCCAGATGTTGAACCCAGGTCGCCGGTGGGAGGCTTTCACCCCACCCAGGCCAGACACCCTGACCGCCCTGTAGTCTAACTGACCGGCAGCCTCCATTTCCAGTCAGCGTTCCTCCCGGCTGAAAGAAACGACAGTCATGAAACGGCGGCAGAAACTCGATATCTTTCTCATCTTTCATGACACGCTGTAGCCAAAAAAGGGGGGGACGGTCCCGTTGCGTGGATTCGCAATTGACTTCGCCCCCTCTTTCGGCCTAGTCGTCGGCCTCACGGGGCGAGAAAAGAAGCCTCCCCCTCTGGACCAAACCGCCGCGAGCGTTTAAAGTTGAACCTTTTGGAGGAGAAGCGACATGGGTAAAGAAGAGATCAAGAACAATCTCGTCAAGACGAAGCTTGGACTGGCCGAGAAATACGCCCGGCTGGCCAAGATTTCCAAGAGCAAGCCGAAGCAGAGGCAGCTCTTGAACCGCGTGGACAAGTATCGTCGCCAAGCGGCCGACGCCGCGCGGATGTAAGGTTGTGCCCCCTGGGCGCCCCCTGCTTATCGACCACGGTCATGTTTCCACCGGGGCAGTCAATCTGCCCCGATTTGATTTCTTGGCCTTCTGTGGTCGATACGAGCACTGCTAGCACCTTTCTTCACGAGGTGTCTTGGGGACGAGCCTTCGGCAAAGTCTCCCTAATCGCCATCTGCCGCGCAGCAAGTACGTGCCAGCATCCCGTTTCCCGCGATCCTGTTCAAACTCGCGCTTCGTGGCATCCGATCCGTGTAGTGAGGAAACTGCCACCCCAGCCTACGGGATAGACTTATGCTTCTGCGTCTCGACGATTTACCTGCGGAAGAGCTCCTCGTTGCTCTGACCACCGATCCTCGCGACCTGCTTGATGAAGAGCGGTTTGCGGTCAACGACTTCATTGAGCGGATCGGAGGCCGCGAAAACGCCCTCCTGGCGGCCCAAATGCTCTGCGACCTTGAGCAGCAAGACGCCTAGCTCCGACGAGGTTCGCCAACACGGGTGGCGTGGCCATCAGCCTTCCTTGGGCTGCTTGCGTTTGACTTCAGCTTCGTGTTCCTGCATGAATTGGCGGATCTCCTCGCTAAAGCCAAGCAGCCGCTCCCACTGCTCGACATAGAGTGTCACCGGCATCCGTTGCAGGCCATAAACGCTGATGGCTCCCTTGGGGCTTACCTTGCAGTAGAGTGTCCCTCGCTTTGGCCCTTCGGCCTGTTCCAGCAACCGGCTGGCTTCCTCGACCTTGAGCTCGCCCGAGGCCAGCTTCGCCAGAATCTCTTCTTTATTCATTTGTCTGTCTCCAAGCCATCTGCCTGGTCCCCACGCGTGTTTTACCCGATGGGCCCGTCCGAAAAACTGAAATAGATATTGTAGTGGTTTCGGAGGGGACGAGTCAACCAATCCGGGGCCTTCTTCAGTGGGAGGGTGTCAGTAAGCCTTTCCTTAATCCCCACCATGGATGGTAATACTGGCACTTCATTTTAGGAGTTCTATCGGAAGAAGGTGCAGACTGCCGGCAACCCGATGATTCTATCCAGTACAAAATGTTCTTCCTTGCCCAACCCGTGCGCCCAGCGACGCGGGACATAGCATAGCCTCACGAACAATCGGCCCACCGCTCCATGCCCCCCCGGGCAAGCGGGGCGACTTGGCAGGCGCCCTTGCGAGGAGCGGGAATTCGTGGAGAATAATCTCCAGCCGGTTGATCCGTGGTGAGCAAGCGATCGCCGCAAAAGCAACCATTTTGCCGAGGAATCATTTGCAGTGGTGGATAGGGCCCGCGTTACCCAACTGATCTATCTGGCGATTGACGAATACAACGAGGGCCTGCCCGAGGGACATGGGCTGGCCAAAAGCCCCGACGCGCCCCTATACGGCCAGGGCTCGCACCTCGACTCGCTCGGTCTGGTCAGTCTGATTGTGACGGTCGAGCAGGCCGTGGCCGAGGAATACGGGCGCGAAGTCCCTTTGGCCAACGACCGGACCCTCTCGCAGCAGGGGAGCCCCTTCCGAACGGTTCGCACGCTGGCCGACTTTATCGCCCAACGTTTGGAAACGCAGAATGCCTGACCGGCCTGGCGAGTTTCTCGACTTTCTCAAGCCCCTCTTCGACCAGTTCCGCGATGCTGACGCCCTTGTGTGGCGCGATCGGGCCTACTCCTACGGCTGGCTGCAAGAGCGCGTGGCTCAGCTTCGGCAAGTCGGAGTGCGACCTGGCACCGTTGTCGCCCTGGAGGCGGATTTCTCGCCCAACGCCGTGGCCCTTTTCCTGGCCCTCTTGGACGAGCGGTGCGTGCTGGTCCCATTGACCAGCACCGTGGCTGGCAAACGAGACGAGTTGAAGACGCTTGCCCAAGTCCAGTACTCGATTACCCTTGATGCTAGCGACGAGCTTCATCTCAGTTCGCATGCCGCGTGTGCAAGTCACCCCTTCTACGACCAACTTCGCTCGCTTGGCCACCCGGGCCTCGTCCTTTTCTCTTCCGGTTCGACGGGCCAGTGCAAAGCGGCCGTGCATGACTTGGTGCGGTTGCTCGAAAAATACCGCACGCGCCGGCACCGTCGGCGCACGCTCTCGTTTCTCCTTTACGACCATATCGGCGGCGTGAACACTATGTTCTACACGCTGGCCAACGGCGGTTGCCTGGTCACGGTTCAAGAACGCAGTCCCGATGCCGTGCTCCGCGCGGTCCAGGATCATCGTGTGGAACTGCTTCCCACTTCGCCGACGTTTCTCAACCTGATCCTCCTCAGCGAAGCCTACACCCGTTACGATCTCTCCTCGCTCCGCACGATCACCTACGGCACGGAACCGATGCCTGAGAGCACGCTCCAGCGATTCCATGCGTTGTTTCCCCAGGTGCAACTGACTCAAACCTATGGACTCTCGGAGGTCGGCATCCTACGGTCCCAGTCCAAGAGTTCCGATTCGCTTTGGGTGCGTTTGGGAGGCGAAGGGTTTGAGACTCGCGTGGTCGACGGCATCCTCCAGATCAAAGCCCAGTCGGCCATGCTCGGCTACCTTAACGCCCCCAGCCCGTTTACCGACGACGGCTGGCTGGTGACCGGCGACGCGGTGCTGGAGGAGGGCGAGTATCTGAAGATCCTGGGACGCAAGTCGGAGTTGATCAACGTCGGCGGCCAGAAGGTTTTTCCGGCCGAAGTGGAAAGTGTGATCCACGAATTGGACAACGTGGCCGAGGTGACCGTCTACGGCGAGCCGAATCCAATCACCGGCCAGATCGTCTGTGCCCGAGTTACACTCTGTCGGCCGGAGCCCGAAAAGGAATTTGCCCGGCGTCTGAAATGGTTCTGCCGCCAGCATCTGGAACCGTTCAAGGTGCCGGTGAAGACAAAACTCGTCGACGCCCCTCAGCACGGCAACCGTTTCAAGCGGCTGCGTCCCACGTAGCGCGGCATTCTCCCCTTTAGCCGGCTTGTCTTGCTCGCCGCGTCTTGTACCCCACCCCGCCCTTTCAGTGGGGATCGGGAACCACCGACGTGCATAGCTTGCCAATCATCGCCCGTTGCCATACAATCAGTCTCTTGCAGTCCCCCGAACGACTGTACCTGCCGGAGTGGCGGAATGGCAGACGCGCTGGATTCAAAATCCAGTGCCCGCAAGGGCGTGAGGGTTCGATCCCCTCCTCCGGTACTCGAAGTGAAACAAGGACTTACGACGATTCGCTAGCTTGCGGCCAACAGGCAGAACGAGCCCCAACACTAAAGAAACACTCAATGGCCGGTTTTTTGGCAGGAACTCCGGCACGTTCAAGTTCTCCACCGCCTTCGTCAACTGGTTTGCTAAGTTGATACACCTCTTTGTGGTGGGGTAGTCCAGTGACGCATGAGCTTTTGAAGTGCGTCCAGCGTCATCGTCGCAGCGTTGCAGGTGCCCGCCCCCTCCGAAGATCGTGAAACCCAAATAGGTGGCAGCTGTCCGTATGTTCGTGGTCTTCGTTGCAGGGCAGATTGATCCCGGCAGCCTTTTGGATAGCGTGGAACTCGTCCCAAAGCCTCCGGTCATCCCCACGCCATGGAAACACCAATGGACTGCCGATCGAGGCGTCCACGAGCGCCCTGCGGTGCTGAACCACGGTCTCATGAAGCGGAACCTTCTCGTCACGCCGTCCCTTGTTGTCGGCCGCTCTGGTAAGCACGCAGCCATCGTCCAAGCTGACATCGTTCCATTTCAACGAGGTGGCATCTCTGACGCGCCAGCCGGTCAAAAACAGTGTCCTTTCGGCAGGCGTGCATGAACTGGTTGGAGGGGTGTGGTATCGTTGG
>CAZLDQ010000119.1:0-3090 GCA_964558295.1 uncultured Planctomycetaceae bacterium
CTCAGAAAATCCCAGTATGACCAATCCCAAGTTCTAGCTGTGACAAAGCACTAGAACGCCAGGTAAACTCACGCTAGATTCTCCAGATTACTGCGTCTTTGGCGAGTGCGGTGCTCAGAGCCAAGTTGGCCAGTCGACTTGGTCGATACAATCAGAACGACCGGCGGCTATCGTCATCGCAGAGGGGAGAGGTATTAGGTCCATGTATACTGATCCATTGATTCAGAAACTGATTGCGAAGCTGCAGCACCACGATCCAATCACGCGGCGGAACGCGGCTGGGGCTCTTAGGCTGCACGGCCAGCGCGCGGTGGCTGCCATTCCTGAACTCCGAAGACTGCTGGCGGATGAGGATCCCCGCGTTCGCGACGAGGCCCAGCACGCACTGGAATGCCTCCGTCCGCTTGCCGCCTAGCAGTCTCTTGTGCCGGCAGGCCAGTCATGTCTCACGGCACGGGCCCAGAAAGCGGCTTCCGCCGTCGATGTCGGGAGAATAGGAAACGCTCATGCCCATTGATCCTCAGGTTCAAGTTTTCTTGAAAGAGCTTGAACAGCTTCATACTCCGCCGTTTAACAAGTTGACTCCTGAACAGGCTCGGGCAATTGCCAAGGCTAGTGCCGCGACCTTGGAGCCACCGCAGCCCGTCGCCAGGATCGAGAATCACCATGTTTTCGGACACGGCGGTTTGATTCCGATTCGCATCTACGTGCCGGAGGGTCCTGCTCCGCTGCCGGTGTTTGTCTACTATCATGGCGGCGGTTGGGTGTTGGGGGATATCGATACCCATGAGAGCTTGTGTACGGCGATTGCCAATGCGGCCGGGTGCATCGTGGTCTCGGTCGACTACCGATTGGCGCCGGAACACAAGTTTCCTGCCGCCGTGGACGACGCCTATGCGGCCACCCGTTGGGTCGCCGACAACGCCGTTTCGTTTGGCGGCGACCCGGCCCGGTTGGCCGTGGGAGGCGACAGCGCGGGCGGAAACCTTGCCGCAGTAGTCTGCCTGATGGCTCGCGACCGCGGGATGTTTCAGCCAGTGCTTCAAATTCTCATCTATCCGGTCACGGATTACAACTTCCACACCCCTTCCTATCTGGAGAATGCGGAAGGGTATCTGTTGACCCGCGAAGACATGCGATGGTTTTGGGGACACTATCTGGCAGATGCCGAGGATGGCGACCATCCCTATGCTTCGCCGCTTCGGGCAAGCAGCTTGAGCGGCTTGCCGGCCGCCCTGGTCATCACGGCTGAGTATGACCCGTTGTGCGACGAGGGGGAGGCCTATGCCGCCCGGCTTCGCACGGCAGGTGTTCCTGTCACGCTGAGTCGCTATGACGGCATGATCCATGCCTTCATTCGCCTCACGAATCGCTTTGACAAGGCCCGCGCGGCGATCCGCGAAGTGGCTGACGCTCTGAAGCAGGCCTTTGCGTTCTGAATAGACTTGCACGATCCGCTGTAGAAAACGCCCTCCGTGGCGTTCCGGACACCGTCACATTTCGGACGCCATAGTCAACCCGGTATCTTGCCTCTCGCGCGGAATGCTACAGAGGCCGTTTCCTGTACCATGCCATGGGAGTGACGAATGACGCTTGTCCCATCTACGTCCAGCGATGATCGCGTGAACCGGTCCGGATATGACATTCTCGGCTTCGGCGCCGTGGCCGTCGATGACTTGCTTTACGTCGACGAGTATCCGCCGGCCGAGAGGAAAGTCCGCGTCCGCTATCGTTTGCGGCAGTGTGGCGGTTTGACGGGGACGGCCCTCGTGGCCGCGGCACGCCTCGGGGCCCGCTGCGCGTATGTGGGAGTCTTGGGCGACGACGAGCTTTCACAGTTTGTCGTCGATAGCCTGGAGCGGGAACGGATTGACCTGAGCCATCGCGTCCGGCGCACCGACGCCCGGCCTGCCCATTCCACGATCATCGTCGATGAATGCCAGAAGACCCGAACGATCTTCGCGAGCCTGGGCGGAGTGATCGGTGCAGATCCACAGCTTCCCGCTGCCGAGTTGATCCGATCGGCCATGGTGCTTTTGATCGATCACCACGGCCTGGAGGGGACTCTTCGGGCGGTGCGAATTGCACGCGAGGCGGGCGTCCAGGTCGTGGCCGATTTCGAACGCAATCCCGGGCCACCCTTCTTGGAACTGTTGCCGTTGGTCGGCCATCTGGTGATCTCCGAGCGATTCGCCCGAGAACTGACCGGCGATGCCCTCGGACCAGTCCAGCAGTTGTCCGAGCGGCTCTGGTCGCCGGAACGTCGCGCGGTCGTGGTCACCTGCGGAGCCGATGGCGGCTGGTTTCTGGGCGACGGCCCGAAAGCAACGGCTCAGCGTTATGCGGCTTTTCCGGTCGAGGTGGTCGATACGACCGGCTGCGGCGATGTCTTTCATGGGGCCTATGCCGTGGGCGTGGCTCAAGGGTTGGATCTGGCTGGTACTGTTCGCTTGGCGTCAGCCGCAGCGGCCTTGAAAGCCACCCAACGTGGTGGGCAGGCCGGTTGCCCCTGCCGGGACGCCGTCGAGGCCTTTCTCAGCAAGGTTGGTTCGTAACGGTCGAAAACCGTGCAAGGCGTGAAGCGAACCGCTACCAGAACGGTCGCTAGGGCGTTTCCTTAAGTGATGCCATGCCCTTTATCCGTGTTATCCGAGCTATCCGCAGTTCTCGTCCGCTGGGCACGTGACAGCCTGGCCCCGAAGTCGCGTGTCCCTGCTCGGCCACCGATCTTGTCCGTCATGGCCCTCTAGGGGATGCCCAACACGTCGTTCAGCAATCGTGGGGCCCGACCAAAACGCTCGCGATACTCGCGCTGAGTTGGAAGAAGCCGCGTCGTCAGCTTGACCTCATGATGCAAAGCGATATCCGCCAAACGGTGCTCAAGAAAGGGATTGGCGAACCGCTCCAGCACGTCGAGGGCAAACTCCATCGGCCGTTCCGTACGCCCTTCGAGCGTGGGCACGATCTCTTCGAGCAAGAGTGACTTGAGCCACGGGCCAATCTGGGGATCGCCGACAGCTTCCCGGACTGTCTGAAAACCAAGCGGCAGGGCCTTGGCCACCAACGCGGTATGTGCACCGTTGAGGATGC
>CAZLDQ010000119.1:3100-18028 GCA_964558295.1 uncultured Planctomycetaceae bacterium
TTGCGAAGATGATACGGGGCCAGTTGCTCCACGTGTTGGACGGCCGGATGCCCCGCAAGTTGCGGCCAAGCCGGCGTGCCTTCAATCAGCCAAAGCGCAAAGGGTTCCGCCACGGCAAAGAGCGGGTCCTTGGCGGTAAGCGGATCGTCGGCAGAAGGAGCGGAAACGATGCGGTCGACCAGCGTGTTGCGCCACGAGCACTCCTGCCTGATCCAATCGACCAGGGCGCCCGACCATCCCCAGCGTTCGGCTTGTACCAGGACCAGTTGGAGCAGACGGTCGCCGTTCTGTTCGAGCAGTTCACATGGCAAAATGACCAGACCGCTTTGTCCACTCTCAAATCGCGTTTTCAGAATGGTCAAAAGCTTCGCTGGAAACGACCGTGGCGGCCGATCCGAAGTCTTGTCTTCTGCCGTGAGCTTGTAGCCGGCTTCGGTTGTATTGGAGACGATCGTGGTCAGCGCGGGGCTACCGGCGACTCGAAGCACCTCGTTCCAACTGGTCTGCGCGGCCAGGGAGCGACTGATACTGGCAATCTCCAGGCCCCGGTCGACTCGTTGGCCATGTTCCAGCCCTCGAATGGCCACATGATAACGTCCACCGTGGTGGTTCAAAAGGTCGGTCCTGTCATGGCCGGTCGACTGAAGCACCACGACCCGGCCCACTCCCCTGCCCTGCTCGTTGGCCTCTTGAATGAACAGGTCAGTAAACGCACGGAGGAATTTTCCGGTTCCAAACTGCAAGACGGTTTCTGGGAGGAGCGACATGGCAAATCGTCCATGTTTGGACGTTCAGGGAGGCGCGTCGTTAGTGTCTGTACGCTAGGAGCCGTTCAATGTCCATTGTCAAGCCGCTGGAGCAGCTAGGCCATATTCTCGGCCAGATTGCGGACGGTTTCCATCCCTTCGCTGCCCTGTTCAACCTCCCCCTTTTCCCGCCCAAAGGCCACGTTCCAGTAGGTCGAGCCGGGGACAATCATCTCGCTCAGCAAAACGAAAATGACAGAGTGGTTTTTCTAGCGAAAAAGGAAGAGCCTAGCTAGAATAAAGTTGGACGAAGAGAGAGGATCGCTTCGATGAATCAAGTCGCCTGCCCCCATTGTGGGATGATCCTGTTGGACAATGGCTCATTGGCGGGCCAGTCGGTTGCCTGTCCGCAGTGTGGCGGGATGTTTCTTATGCCCGTCAAACAGCCTGCCTACGCGCCCCCGTCGATCCCTGTGTCCCCTACGATTCCATCCACCTTCCAGGGGCTTGGGAACCCGTCCTTACAGACCGGCCCCTCGGCTCCTCCGCCGTTCGTGATTGGGAGTGATTTCCCGGCTGTCGGAGGAGGGCCGTCGTCTTGGGTCGGAAAGGCCGCGCCGGTGGAAAAGGCCGCCAAGTCGAACCAATCGCAGGTCGTGATCTACGTCTTGGCCGGATTGGCGCTGGTTACGGTGGCGGCCGTCCTGGTGCTATGGATTGGTGGAGGATCGAAGTCGACGGCCAAGCGTTCTGCCGCTGCGAGTGCGAAGCGTGTGGATGATTGGATTAAGCAACTCCAGGCAAGTGCAAGCGAAGCTGACCGCCGGAGAGCCGCTGAGGCAATTGCCGATCTCGATTCCGGCGCGCTGATGGCGGCGTTGGGGGCTCTGACGGTCATCAACGACGGGGGCAAGTCCTATGTGGTCGACAAGGGGGCCATGGCCAGTCTAGTGGCTGTCGGGCCGAGACTCGTCGATTCGCTCCCCACGGCGTTGCGGGCGAAGTCTGAAAATGTGCGTATTGGGGCTGCATACCTCCTTCGCGAAATGGGGCCTAGCGCCCGCAAGATGCGAGGGGCTCTGGATTTGGCGCTCGACGACGAGAGCCGTTGGGTTCGACGCTTGGCCGCCGCCGCGCTCGGGAACCTCGGACCCGATGCTGCCCCTTCGGTGCCCAAACTGATTCAGTTCCTTGACCACGAGGATCCCTATACGCGGCGCGATGCAGTCCTCGCCTTAGGGCAGATTGGTGGCGAAGCAAAAGCGGCCATCCCGGCACTCAAGCGAGTGCTGGACGAAGACAAGATCCTCACGGTCCGCCAAGCGGCCCAAAAGGCCCTGGCCGAATTGGAAGGCAGCAGAGACGTGGCAGAGAGCCAGAAGTAGCCGACCGGCATCCCCCCCTCACTCAATCATCATCCCGGCGACGGTCGCCGTCAGGAACGTCGCCAAGGCGCCTCCAACCATTGCTCGCGGGCCAAGCCGAGCGAAATCCTGACGCCGGCTCGGGACCAGCGTGCTTATCCCGCCGATCTGGATGGCGATTGAGCCGAAGTTGGCGAAGCCACACAAGGCGTAGGTGGCGATCACCAGCGACCGGGGCGACAACTGGTCCTTGAGCTGAACCAGGTCGCTGTAAGCCAGAAATTCGTTCAACACGGTCTTCTTCCCCAGAAGCATACCCACCAATTGGGCATCCTTCCCTTCCACCCCCATGACCCATGCCAGGGGAGCAAACGCCCAGCCGAGTATCCGCTCCAGGCTCAGCGGCGCGCTGCCGACCGAGACAAATGAGAGACCCCAGTTAAGCGCAAAGATGATGGCGACAAACGCCAGGATCACCGCCCCCACATTAAGTGCCAGCTTCAGTCCTTCCGTCGCTCCCCGGCAGGCCGCATCCAGGACATTGACATCTTGCCGGGCGACCTCTACCCGAACCGTCCCTTTGGTCAGCGACGTCTCGGTCTCCGGCACCATGATCTTGGCGATCACCAACGAAGCGGGCGCAGCCATCAGCGAGGCCGACAGGAGGTGCCCTCCGTCAACCCCCATCCCTACATAGGCCGCCATCACGCCTCCGGCCACCGTCCCCATCCCCGCGGTCATCATGGCCATCAACTCAGAGCGGGTCATTGTTTCCAAGTAAGGGCGAATGATCAGCGGCGACTCGGTCATGCCCACGAAAACCTCGGCCGACGCCGCCAACGACTCGGTCCCCGAGGTATCCATCACGCGAACCATCACCCAGGCCATGCCTCGGACGATCCATTGCATAATCCCTAAGTGAAACAAAACGGCCGATACCGACGAAACGAAGATCAGCGTCGGCAACACCGAAAACGCAAAAAAGTGCTCGCGAAAGCCCTCGCCGAATACGAACTGGGCCCCGGCGTCCGAGAAACTGATCAGCCGGGTAATGAACACCCGGGCGGCCTGGAACACGACCTGGCCCGGCGCTGTCCAGAGGAGCAGGGCGGCCAGGATCACCTGCAACGCCAAACCGCTGAAGATCAAGCGGAAGTTCATCCGCCAACGATTCTCCGAGAACAGCCAGGCCAACAAGAGAATGACGACCAGTCCCAGCACACTCACCAAGCGTTCCATATTCCGCCTCGTTATTGAACTTGCCGTTGCCGCTCATTTGGCAACACGACCAAGTTCGTATCCTGGCCGGGACACTGCGGTTCGACAATTCGAGTGTTGGGCCATTTTCTTTCGGGATCCCGGTTGCACATACCTCACGGCGAGCAAGATGGCCTAGCGGACCTGATGGCGTAAAGAAATCACGTTCGTCGCGGCGTCGGACGCGAGCCGCACTGGGACGGTCCAAATGACACTCCCCATTTTGCAGAGCCCCTCGGCTCCCGTGCGGCAATAGGAGTAGGTCAAGCTGACCTCGAACGTCTGGTCCCCTGTTTCCGACTGGGTCGGCAGATCGATCGTAAATGTGTTGGTCGGTTTCTCCAGGCGAACCGGCTTCTCAAACTCTGCCAGCCGCAGGACGCTCGGCGAGCCATTGCCGTCGGCCGATTTGACCGAATACGTCATAGGTGCCATCGAGTTGATCTTATACCCGATGGGGAGCGTCAGCGTTACTTCCAGGCGAATTACACCGTTTTCGGGCCGGACCGATACTGTCTTGAGCTTCTCTTGTCCCGTGCCCGGCAATCTGGCCGACTCGCGGGAGGCGGCCGGCGGTGAGGGCGGTTCCAGACCGGCAAGTGAAAGCGTGGCCACCCGGTAGCCCGCCGTCAGATCGATCGTGCGAATCAGGTGGTTGTTCGTGTCGGCCACATACAGCTTGCCGCCCGCCACGGTGAGGCCCGCGGGCTCGTCAAACTGGGCCGGATCGTCGCTCTTGCCGGGTCGGCCCGTGCCGGCAATCGTCTTCGTAGCGCCCGACTGCGGATCGATGGTCTTAATCTTGTTGTTGTACGTGTCGGCCACATAGAGCGTTCCCTGATGGAAGACCACGCCCAAAGGATGCTGCAACCGGGCCTGCGGCCGCGGGCCGTCCACATCGCCGAAGGTGAACAGACGTGCCGACGGGAGGTACGACGTGCCGACTACCGTTTTCACCTCTTGACGCACATTCAGCGGGACCGCTCGGATCGAGCTTCCTTCGCTGTCCGCAACAAACAGCCACTTGCCATCTGAGGCCAGACCGCTCGGCTGAGCGAACGAACTGTAGCCTTGCTCAAAGGGTTGGCGTGGCAACAACGGTCCGTCGACGATGTCTTCCCGGCCGTTGCCCGCATACGGACCGATCCTCGCCGCATCCAGCCGCATCCGCCAAATCTGATGGGGACCCGCCATGGCGATGTAGAGATCATCGCCGTCGATCCAAAGATCCCAAGGGCTGCTCAAGGCCGTTCTCTGGGGATCGGTCATGCGATAGTTCGGCCGCTCGCGGTTCTGCTGGCCGGTTCCCGCGATGGTCGTCACGCGATGCGCGCCGAGGTCGATCTTCCGGATCGTGTGGTTCAGATTGTCGGCCACATAGAGCGTGTCCCCCTTGAGCGCCATCCCCTGGGGATCGTTGAACTGGGCCGCCGCGTAGTCGCCATCCGCGCGCCCTGCTTCACCCGACCCGATTGTGGCAACCAGGGTGCCATCCAGCCGGGTGACTACGATCCGATTGTGTCCACTGTCGGCAATAAACAGCCGGTCGCCTGGTTCGTCGGCAAGGATTTTGCCCGGAAACCGCAGTGGTGTGCGCGCCACGCGGTAGGCCTCCAGGTCGAACCGCACCGGTGTTTCGTCGAGCAATCCCTTCTTACGGTAATAGGGCACGCCTTTTTTTAGCAGCTTGTCGATCTGATCGAACGTGATCTCGCCGCTGGTCGCCCAGACTGCGAATCCTTCCGGATCGATTAGGATCAGCGTCGGCCAGGCGTTTACGCCAAAACGATTCCACAGTGTGTGGTTGGCGTCATTGATCACCGGATGCTTGATCCGGTAGCGGACGATCGCCTCGGCGATGTTTTTCGTATCCTTCTCTGTTTCAAACTTGGCGGAGTGGACGCCCAGGACGACCAAGTTCTGCGGGTAAGCCTCTTCCAACTTCTCCAACTCGGGGAGAATGTGCATGCAGTTGATGCAGCAGTAGGTCCAGAAGTCCAGGAGGACGAATTTCCCCCGCAGATCGTCCAATTCGAGGGGCCCGCTCGTATTGAGCCAAGTCAGGTCTTCCGGTAGTGGCGGGATCCGTACACGCTGACCAAAGGGGGAATCGGACATCTCTTTCTCTTTGGCCTCAGCCGTTCGGTCTTGATACGGGAACAGTGCCCACGCGAGGCCCGCGGCAACAAACAACGCGATGGTGGCAATGGCCGACGTGCGCCAGGATCGCATTTCGGAGATCCCCAGGTGCGAGGGAACGGAAAGCTGGCAGTATCAACCATCGAGATGCCAGCAATAAGACTCTATACGCTGACACGACGCGTGTCAAACCGAAGCGGGGAAAGGACTAAGGCTATGAAGACCCGCGCAATAGAAGCCGTGAATGCCCAAGAGCCGGCACTTGCCGGCCTGACAGGGGCGATGCCCAATTGCTGGACACCTTGGTGACCTGCTTCAAGTGATGTCGTGGGCAGAGCCCTCGCAGCGTGGCCCAAGAGGTGGCACTGACCGTGAAACGCTCGCGGCCGACGCTGACAACGCCTCCCCCAACGCTTACGAGAGACGCTTTTCCACCAGAGTCCACAACAAAACCTGTGCCTGTTCCTTTCGTCGGAGCTTGTCAGATATGGTTGCGAGGATGTGGCGGGAAGTCAAAGCGCGTGGAATGCCTCCAGTCTTCTTGGCGGGTGTTTGCGCCTTGTTGTCTGTACGCATGTGGGGCTACGCGTGGATTCTTGGCAAAAAAAAAGCCAAACAGCAGCTCGGGCCCGTGTATGCGGAGAAGGACTGGTAACGCCTCAGAATCCGTACCTGACCATGAATTCGATGCGGACCGAGTCGCCTGGACTCTGATTCACCCAGAGGGTCTTCCAGGAACTGACCTCCAGGCCGAGCATGCAGGTTTTGGTGACGTCGTACATCACATTGCCAAAGATGAAGTGATTGTATTTCCGGCCCGTGGTCAGATCGTTGTCGATCGGGTCGTCGAGCGAGTAGCCGGCATGGGTATGGAGTTGATCGGTCCACTGGTAACCCACGTCGAACCAGCCGCCGCGCGAGCGGATGCCGCGTCGCGTTCCACGATCGATTCCTTGGAGAACGCCGCCCATGTAGGCCCCCAGGTTATCACCCATGAATGCCTCGCATTGGAATGCCAACCGGGACGTAATCGGCCAGGCAAAGTCCACGTTCGCCGACCAGGTGCGGCAGACCAGGTCGTCAACCGGCTCCAAATTGGGCGCCAAGAAGTCAAACTCCTGCTCACCGATGTGCCCAGAGAATCCCAGCGTAATCGGCAGAGCGTCGGGCCCTTTTCGCTGGCCGAAGGTCATGGCCACACGTCCTTCGAGCACCGGCCAGCCGGCATGATCTCCGGAAATCGTCGGATCGCCCGTGAAGTCGCTGATGATATTGCCGTTGAGCGAGCCTTGGCAAGTGAGCAGAAGCTCGTCGGACAGCGCCATATAACGCTCGGCTCGAAGCTGTGCTCGGCGGTAACCCAAGTTGCCGCCGCCGCTTCCCGGTACATAGAGGAGCATCATCGGATAGAGGGGCGAAAGGACTTCCCAGGCTTGGCCGCCCATCAGCCGGTACTCGTCGTTCTTGACCTCGCAGTAAGCCTGGCGAAACAACACCCTGCCCAAGTTGGCGTTGACGTAGGGGCCTTGGAAATCGATCTCCAGCCGCCCGCCGATCTTGGCGTCGCTTAGCCAGGCGACGGCCGGACCATCGACATTCAGCCCCAGACGTGTCGATTTGGCGTCGACATAAAAGGCATCGCCGACCCGGGTGTCAGGCGAAATCACATAGAGCGTGTACTCCCCCGTGACACTTTTTTGTGTCTCATAGACCGTGCTGCAGCAGATGTATCCATAGGGTGTGATCTGGAAGTCTCCCCATGCCCAGGTCAGCTTCTTCATCTCTTCGCGGAGCTCGTCGAAGGTGTAGCACGGTTGTTCCTCGGCGGATGTCGACGGAGCAAACGCCGCGGTCTGCTCGATCGGCTCGTCGAACTGAGGAAATACGGGTACTTCCGCCTTGAGGCTGGATACCAGGAAGAGAATGGGCAGCAAGGTTGTCGCACACGCGATTTTCATCGAGGATGACCAGGGGGTCTGTTGCGGGGGGCATGCCGACAAGGTAATCTCCCGTGGCATTATCGTCCCCGCGCTCTCGATACCTCCGGTTCCAGTCGGCCGGCAGGTTCACCCGTTGCAGCCGCTAGAATCGGACTAGCATGTACGGGGGGGCCTGCTTTCCGAACAGGTTGCCGATGCGACCAACCCTAGCCGCGGGAAGTAAACCGCGGTTGGACTGGCGGTCTAGAGCTGAGGCGGACCACCGGCCGTAGCCTGGCCAATTGCCGTGATGATCGTCAGCATGGCCAAGAACACCAGGAAGAAGAGCGCGGCATATTCGACCGCGGTTGGGCCCGCCTCACTGGCAACAAAACGACGGATCTTTGCCAAAAGGTCTTTCATCGCTGAACGCCTGTTCCCACAAAGGTCTGTCTGTCGGGAGACTTCAACTCAAGTCTAGAGTGCCAAATGGGATGGGCAAATCGCCCCCCCCTTCAAACCCCATGATGGCCGGTAATCTCGGCAGAGGCGACGCAGCCAGCCGTTGCCGATTCACCTTGAGGGGGAAATTGCCTCTTTGGAAGATGACTTCGGGATACGGATGGCCTTTGGCGGAAACCTTTTCCCCCACGGGGAGGGTTGCCGTCATTGATAGGATAGTGCAGTCAACCATTTTGTCGGTTATAGTTGTCGAAATATCCTCGCGTTTGACAGAGTGAAGAACTGATTAGACAGACCTTTTGACCGCGGCGCTTGTGTCGCACGGGTAGTTGTTGCCCGGCCAGCGCACGGATGGGGGTGAGTACTACAATATCGCACAACCATCTGACCGATCTTTTTTCATCAAAAGCACCCGAGGAGGACAAGTGGCATGAGTGTTTTAGTCACCAAGCAGGCTCCCAATTTCACCGCTCAGGCAGTGATGCCGGATGGCTCGTTCCAGCAGATTTCCTTGGCCGACTACCGTGGAAAGTATGTGGTGCTGTTCTTCTGGCCGCTGGACTTCACCTTCGTTTGCCCGACGGAGATCATTGCCTTCTCCGAGGCTGCCGACCAGTTCCGCGCCCTCGGGGTCGAGCTACTGGGCTGTTCCGTGGACAGCCACTACGCGCATCTGGCTTGGCGAAGCGTGCCTCGCGCGAATGGCGGTTTGGGAAACATCAAGTATCCCCTGATCGCCGACTTGGACAAGAAGATCGCCGAAGCCTATGACGTCCTGCTGCCTGCCGGCATCGCGCTGCGTGGCCTGTTCCTGATTGACAAAGAAGGTGTGGTCCGCCATCAGATGGTCAACGACCTGCCGCTCGGGCGCAGTGTGGATGAGGTGTTGCGACTTGTCGAGGCGCTTCAGTTCTTCGAGAAGAATGGAGAAGTCTGCCCGGCCAATTGGCAAAAAGGCAAAGCCACGATCAAGCCCGATCCCAAGGCGAGCCGAGAGTTTTTCGGCAAGCAATATGCTTAAGCGGCTTGTGCCAAGTGGGGGCGACTGTCACGGATTGGCGGGGGCGGCCACGTCATTGCCGCCCACCCTTTCTATTTCAATCGGAAAATGCCAGTAGAAATTGGGCCAGCCGATCGGGTAAGCTCAATCATGGTGGGCCTACGCCGTGCCAGCAGTTGTTTGACAATCTGACAGAGGAAGTCGGCTCGGTTGACGAGGTGTTGTTGGTTGGATGGCTCCGCCCATCCTTCAGCATGATGCTGTCCTCACGAGGGGGTTCCCCCCGTCAGTTCTTTTCCCGCAACGAGATGTGAGAGTTGCTGACGAAACGACCCTCGCGCCGGACGGAGCCCTTGACATTCTCTCCGGCAACTCGCATATTGCCTGCCTGGCTTGTTGGCCGGGCGAGAAACGGGGCGCGGTTCTAGATAGCAAATGGTTGACGCGGCTCATGAATCATGGTCTTGGTGTGATCTTCGACATGGACGGCGTGTTGGTCGATAGCTACCACGCGCACTTTGAGAGTTGGCGGATGATTGCCCAGATGGAAGGGTTGAACTTCACCGAAGCCCAGTTCGCCGCGACCTTCGGCCGCACGAGCCGTGAGATCATTGCCTCGCTTTGGGGGGATGGGCAGACTGACAAGCGTATTCGGGAATTGGATGATCGCAAGGAGGCGGCGTATCGGCAGATCATCCAAAAGCGATTTCCCGCCATGCCGGGGGTTCGCCAGTTGCTCCGCCGCCTGCATGAGGCCGGTTATGCCTTGGCGATCGGCTCCTCCGGCCCGCCGGAGAATATCGACGTAATTCTCGATCAACTCCAAGCCCGGCCGCTGTTTGGGGCCGTCGTTTCCGGAGCCGACGTGACCCGCGGCAAACCCGACCCCCAAGTCTTCTTGAAGGCGGCCGAGCGCCTGGGCCTTGCGCCGGCCTGTTGCGTCGTCGTTGAAGACGCGCCGCTGGGTGTCGACGCGGCCCATGCGGCCGGCGCCGTGGCGATTGGCTTTGCCAGCACCGGCCGCACCCGCGAATGCCTCGCCAAGGCCGAACTGGTCGTCGACTCGCTCGCGGAAATCACTCCCGACGTGGTGCGCGAGTTGATCGCCAAGCGGAAGTGAGTCTCTCCGGGTAACGAGGCGCCTAACGCAAGCCCTGCAGTTCCTGTTCGGCCTGGGCCTTGTCGCAAAGCCCCAGCTTGTAGTATTCGCAGCCAGCGTTGGGTGGGGGCGGCTTGTCGGCGTTGAGGTTTTCCGGATATTTCATTGCCTTTTGGGAGGTCCTCAATCGCCTTCCGGCGTTCCGTCAAGGGCGGTTCGAATCGCCAAGTGTCCCCCTGGGCGGGCAATGGCGTCGTGACGCAATCGGATATGGATAAGCTTTCCCGTCCCACAGGAGTGGATTCTTATCTTCCGGCCCAAGCGTGTGGGAAGGAGAGGTATTCCAGGAGATCAGCGGCCGCCGTAACCGATTGCCCCCAGGCACTGCGGTCTGGTATCACGCGGACGAAACGGTGTCTGGCCAGATTCTTCAGGGGCCTTGGACGTTTTATACCGCCAGTTTCTGCATCCGGCGTTTGGCTCTGGCCTCCTTCGAGCATCGCGTTTGGCCGGGTTTAAGAGCGGTCGCGAGACTAGCATCGCCACTTCGGCGTGACCCCACGCGAAGATCAGCAGCGGGGCCCCATCTACCGTGACGATTCACCGAAATGCTGACGTTGCGTTCGTCAAGTTGCGATTTCCGGGAGATACGATTTACTTTGCCTGTTCGTGCCAGGTCTTCCACTTCTGCCGCATACGCTCAAGCGTAGGTGCGTGCTCCGTGGAGTTGGCCAGGTTGTGGGCTTCATCAGGATCCGCCACGAGATCGTAGAGTTCTTCGTAAGGAGGCTCACGGTCGAGAAAACGAATGTATTTGTAACGTTGGTCGCGGACTCCTTCGCTGCACGGGATCTTTGCGTGGCGGAACAGGTGTTCGTAAAAGAAGTCGTTGCGCCACGGCGTCTTTTCTCCCTGGATTAAGGGCAAAAGGCTCTTGCCCTGCATGGCCGCCGGAGCTTCGATCCCGGCCATGGCGAGCATCGTCGGCGCCAGATCGATGCTCAAGACCATGGAATCATTGCGGGTTCCTCGCCGCTTGGCTGGGAGCCTGGGATCGTAGACGATCAGCGGTACTCGGATCGAGACCTCATGTGCATACCACTTGCCGGCAAAACCCCGCTCGCCCAGGTAAAAGCCGTTGTCGCTCGTGTAAATGAGGATCGTGTTGTCGGCAACTCCGGCCTCTTCGAGTTTCTGGACGATCCGGCCCACGACATCGTCGACGCCCGTGATCAATCGGTAATAGCCCTTCACCGATTGCTGGTACATTTCCGGTGTAGCGAACCGGATTTGCCATCGAACACGATTCTCGGAGGTTTTCAGAAACTCCGGCAAGGCGGCAAAGAAAGTCGGATCACTCAACGGAGCGGGCGGAATGGTTATGTCCTGGTAGAGCGACTCCAGGCGAGGCTCGTACAGAAACTGACGTGGATCATCGTCTTGAACGTGCGGAGCCTTGAAGCTCACCGAAAGGCAAAACGGACGGTCTTTGGGCGCTTGCGAGAGGAACTCAATCGCCTGATCGCCCATCACTTCGTTCAAATGGACCGTCTTGCCGCCGATCTTCTGAAAGTACTTGCCTTGGCCAGGAAAGCTTTTGTCGTAGTCGAAAAGCCCCTGCGGAGGAGTGCCGACGCCCCATTTCCCAATGAAGCCAATGTGGTAACCGGCCGTCTTGAGCCGTGCCGGATAGGTTTGCGCCAGTTGGGCCGGTGTGAAGCTGGTCTTAAAGTCACAAATTCCATGCCGGGCCGCGTACTGTCCGGAGAAGATGCACGCCCGATTGGTCATGCAGATCGAGGTCGTGACGAAACAACGGTCGAACACCACGCCCTGGCTGGCAAGTCGATCGATGTGGGGCGTCTGGATGAGCTTGTTCCCCATGCAACCGAGCGTATCCCAACGCTGGTCGTCTGTCAGAAGAAAAACGATATTGGGCCGTTTGACCTGGCTCTGAGTCGCCTCCTTTTTCGGCGCGGACTCGCTGGAAACGTCCTTGGACGGCTCCTTCTCGACGGCCGTTCGGTAGAATTGGACCAAGTCGCCCAGATTACAATGGGCGTAGGGCTCGTCGCAAGCTGGCGTGTGACGCCCGGCGTCGGCAAACCACATCTCGAGGGTTTCCGGGGAGAGAATCGCGTCGTGGAGGTTCGAGGCCATTGACACCGGACGTTTGATGATCTCGATCATCGTGGCCACGTCGAGCTTGCCGTAGTGTTGTTGGAGACGTTCGCTGAGCGTCTCTGCACGGCCCGGTCCGGAGATCAGCACGGTGTCTTCCGGCACCAGCGGTAGCCGGGGATGCTGCTGCCCTGGCTGCAGTACGGTCAATTCCTTGGGGGTGGCGCAGACCGCCACCATTGCTCGCGATTTGTCGCTGATAACGTAGTAATACTCGCACGTACGGGGTGTCTCGCGGAGGATCTGGAGCGCCTCCTCGACCGTCGAGGCCCGCTCCATGATCTCGCGAAGCAAAAGGCTCATCGGCATGCCGTCCCAGTTCCCCTCGCCCCCGCCCCCCATCTCGCCGACGGCCAAGCCTCGCTCATTCATTGCGGTGACGGTGCCGACGAACCCGGCGTAGCCGAGACTCATCCACGTGTGATAGCCTTCGGGCATGAAGACGGCGACCAGGGCCGAGTCCTGGAGATTGATGTCTCGCATGTAGTCGAGCACTCGGGCGTGCAGCACACGGCCATCGCGGGTGGCCTTGCCCCGCACCGCTACGCCGCTGCAATGGAACCGTTCCGGGAAGAGGTTCGCATAACGTCCCTCCTGCTGCGACAGGCCCGCGGCCTTGGATAACGCGTCGCACTCGGCCAGAAACCGCTTGGGGATGTGCGGCACCGTGCGCCGGTGAATTTCCGCCATACGGTCGAGGAACCAAGTGCCGGAGTGGATGCTGTCGACGCCTCCGACCATATACAGCACCCGTTCGGTGAGCAGACGTACCTTGGGCCGCATAAGCCGGCCGTGCGCGGCGCCCATCTGCTCGGGCGTGCCCGCCATGAAGAGGATTGTCTTGGGACCCATTTGGCAGACCATCCCGTGGCCCGCCGGATCCCGGGCAAGGATGCGAAGTGACGCGTCGTCTGCCGCCGAGGTGGTGGAGGCGAGAGTCCAGCCGATAAGCAGCAGTATGTGGGCTAACAGCGGTCGTTTCATGGCGCGTTCTCCATCGCGAAGTTGAACAGGGCCGAGAAGATCCGATAGAGGTCCTCGCGGTTGACGTCCTTGCCCGTCAGATCGGCAGGTGGAGCAAACAGTGCGGCATGGGCCACCGTGTTGGCCTGCCAGCCCCGCACGGCAACGCTCCCGCGGATATCGCTGACGTCAAACGTGATCTCGACGGGGGTCTTCTGGTCTTTGGCCAGGGTAAAACGCAAGGTACCCTCCCCTCGCTTCTTCAGATCTAATCGGATGCGCCGCTGGCCGTCTATCGAGGCTTCCTCACGCAACACCACCAATTGCTCCAGCATGTCGGGAGCGAGTGCTAGTCCTGCGGCGAGACCTCCGAGCATTCGCAATCTGGTTAGGTGCTTAGCGTCTGCGAACTGAAGAGGATTTGTGGACGTCGCCGGGCCGCCTAGACTTCCTCGAAACAGCGTCGTCTGCATCGAAGCCATCCAGGGATCGCTCCCCTGTCCGATGGCCACCTCGCCGAACTTCGGCAACGTGCATTGCAGTTTGAAGCGGTTCTGATCGCCGCGAACAAGCAGCAGGTGTCCCTCATAAGTCTTGTCGCCTTTGGGGGTGACGGTCACGTCGAGATCAACGAAATGGCAGTGACCGGCGCTTGGCTCCGAGGTTAGGAAGGCCACCGCCTGTTGAACGACGGAGACCACCAGCTGCAGCGGCGTTTGCTGGGAAGAGGCTTGAGAAGACGTCCGCACACCTTCGGGCATGTCTTCAGCAAAGAAGTCCGCAGTCATCTGCAAGATGCGAGGGAGTTCCGCGAGAGCCGTATAGTGTCCCAGTCCCTTGAGCCAGACCACGCGGTCTTCAATCCCCAACGCGGCGGCCAGCTTCTTGGTGCACTCGGGAGGAATCACCTGATCATTCTCGGCATTGACCATCAGCACATTTCCCTTCAGAGCCCGCTCGCGGAGCTCCCCGGCGTCGCGCAGAGGGTCGACCGTATCGATCAACGTCTCAACTTCCGCCTTCTGCTCCGGTGGCAGGCCGTTGATCAACTGGCTGAGTTGCCGTGTTTCCCTCGCGAAATGGATGATGGTTCTTAAATCGCCTCCGGCCAAAATCAGAGCGGCCCTCGAAATCCGGCAGTCAAGCCGGGCTGCCGTGGCGCCGACAATCCCACCCAGGCTAATTCCCGTGATACCGATGTGGTCTGGCGCGACCTCCGGACGCGAGGCCAGTACGTCGACGGTTCGCTTGACGTCGACCAAGGCTTGCTCCACGGCACTCAGGAATAACTTGGGGTTGGAGGCCATTGCCTTAGGCCCATCGGGCATGCCTCGCTCGCCGTAATAGGGGAGCAGAAACAGGATCGAGGGGATTCCTCGCGAGGCCAGCACTGAGCAGGTCAACTGGACCAGTTCCAGGTTGCCATCGAGAATGTGAAGGCAAATCACGGCCGGCCGTTTGGGATCACCCGGCTTTATACCGTTGGGCACATAGTACTCGGCCGGAATCGTGTTGTTCTGCGGCAGTGACGTGACGACGGGCGACGGATAGGTGAGCCGGTAGACCACGTGCCCCGTCTTTTGCATACGGTTGACAATACGATACTCGAACGGACGACCGTCGAAGGTTTTCGACACGGTGACCACTTGGGGGAACTCCGTGTCGGAGTCGGCTGCCAGCGACGGCTGGGGCAGCACCAGGAAGACTGAGGCAAGCAGGATCGCCGTTGCGATGCCCAATCGCCCTCGGTAGCTCAGATCGTGCATGACGAGGCTCCTATGCGTTCGGCGAAAAGTGC
>CAZLDQ010000120.1:0-17621 GCA_964558295.1 uncultured Planctomycetaceae bacterium
AACTCCCGACCTCTGCAGTGCGATTGCAGCGCTCTCCCAACTGAGCTACCGCCCCGTTACCACCGGCAATCTTATCGGATTACCAATGCGAGAACTGTGATTGTAGAAGGAAATCGGGAGTTTGTCAAAGTGGTGGCGGGGAATGGCGGACAGAGAGTAGTCATGATGAGGGGCAATCGTATGCTGGCTCACTTGCGCGTCACCATATCACCATCTACCATTCACCACCCACCCACTAATCCAGCCCGAGGCTTTGCCAGTAGGCGGCCTTCTGGGCGGCCAAGCCGTGGTGCGCGGTGATTTCACGCCAGCGGGTGGCCGCTTCACGTAAGGCTTCTTTAGGAGGCTTTTCACCGCGAACGGCTTGATGGACTGCGGTGTCTAGGGCGGCCAGGTAGGCTGCCCGGCCGGGAATTCGCAAGGAAACAAGCCGCTGGGGACGCGAAAGGGCTCGCTCGGTCAGGCTTGCGTAGCTGACTGCCGCCGCGGCAGGCACTTGCTTTTCTACCCAGAATTGGGGAGATTCAATCTGCGAGGTACGGAACAGGGTCGTTGCCGGCGTGGCCGAACAGATCTGGCGTCCCCAACGGTCCGTCGAGAGCCAGAAGAGCAACTGGAAGGCGGCATCGGGTCGGGCAGCCTTCGTGCTGACAACTCCCATCCGTCCGGCAATCGCCAAGAGGGGCACTTGGGGCTCTTCCTCGTCGCGTCGTTTCTCCCACCGCTGATCGGCCACATTGAACACATCGGGCGAGCCGGGCAACTCGGCAAAGCCAACTTCGATTTTCGCCGCGTCGGGGAGGTCCTTGTCGGCCGCGGTGGGCCAACTGAGCGCTAGCCCACACTGGCCGGCCCAAAAGGCCTTGCGCACAGCGGTCGGGTCTTCCGTAAGTTGTTGGCGGGGGCCTTGTGCGGCATCGGCCACCAATTCCTCCAGGGCACGCACAAACGGCGGCCCATCGATAAGCGGTTCCAGGGTATCGATCTGAAAAAGGGTCGATTCGAACGCGCGATGGCTGACATAGGCAGCAGCTCGGGCCAAGAGGATCTGTCCGGCCCAGCCGGGCCCCAGTGGCGCTCGCGAGCCCGACCAGAGCTTACCTTCCGGCGGGGCAAGTGGCCCAAGGTTCTTGCGGTCGGCCAACAGCTCGCTCAATTCCTGATACTGAGCCCACGTTTCTGGTGGCTTGCGCCCCAGCTTTTCCAGCAGATCGGCCCGGTAGTAGACGGTCAACACGGGCGAACCCAACGGTACGGCGACTGGCTCATTGGCCCAGGTTGTCTCACGAACCCGCAACTGGCTGAACAGATCGGTCCACATCGGATTCTCGTTGGAAGTCAGACTTTCCGGGAGCTTGGCGATCAGTTTCTTAACGGCCAGGGGCCCAATCTCGGCCGAGGGGAGAATCACCGCATCGGCCTCCAGCGCTTGGGCCGCCTGGAGAGCGTCAAGTGACATCGGCTCCACGCTCAATTCCGAGCCGGTCTGGGCATTCCACTCCCCCTGCAATTGCTTGATCGCATCGGCCAACGCGGGATCGTCGACCACGGCCAAGCGGAGTGAGATTCCTTGCGTCGACAGGTGGGGCGTCGCCTCCTCATCCTCGGGGGTGGCCGTTGGGCAGCCCGCTAGAAGAATCAGCAGCGCGCAGAGCCAGCCCAGATGACGCGATTTGCGGAGCGGTGGCGATTTGTGGACTGTGTTCACGAGTACCTCGAGGCTTTTTGGATGGAAGCAGGTCCCGTTGGTTCACTGTAAAGAATTGGAGGTGATACAGTCAACCGGAGGGAGTGTTAGGAAGTGGAGAGGATTCAGGGTTTGGGGTGTGGGGGGCTGAATGCGTTGCGTGGAGGGGGCGGCTGGCGTTCTAGCCAAGACGACTGATCGTGCTGCGAAACCCTGAATCCCGAACCCGCTTCACCCTCCACGCTTCTCCACTTCTCCTGCTGTGCCATGCCAGGTAAACTCGACGGGAACGAACGGGAACAGCCGAGGCAGGCCGTGAAAGCAGACGTTACAGGTGAATGCGAACTCCAGGAGATCCCCTCGGTCAATCGAGTGCGCCGATGGCGTGCGGCCTGGGAAGTGGGCTTGGTTTTTGTGGTCTTCTTTCTGCAAGGGGCGTCGCCGGTCCCGGAGGTCAACGAGCCCTACTATCTGGGAAAAGCGATTCACTTCTGGAATCCAGCGTGGGTGCCCAACGACTTCTTTCTCAACTCGGCCGACACCCATCAGGTATTCTATTTCACGTTTGGTTGGCTGGCGTTGTTCGTGCCGCCACTCGTCCTGGCTTGGGTGGGCCGGTTGCTCACCTGGGGCCTACTGGCCTGGGCATGGCAGCGACTCAGCTTCGCCGTGGTGCCGCGTCCTTGGTTCGCGATTTTGACAGCCGCCCTGTTTGTTGGCCTGTTGGAGCGATTCCACATGGCTGGCGAATGGGTGATCGGCGGCGTGGAGGCCAAGGGGTTCGCCTACGTGCTTGTCTTCCTGGGGGTAGAAGCCTTGGTGCGTGATCGCTGGAACCGGGCGTGGCTGCTGTTGGGCGCGGCGGCGGCTTTTCATGTGCTGGTTGGTGGTTGGGCTGCGGTGGCCGCAGGCATGGCGTGGTTGCACTCGGGGAAGGAGCGGCCCCGACTCAAGTCGATGCTTCCGGCCCTGATCGGTGGCTTTTTGTTGTCGCTGCCCGGACTAGTGCCGTCGCTCGGTTTGACCTGGGGCGTAGACGCTGAGACTGTGCGTCAGGCCAACGTGATCTATGTGTTTGAGCGGCTTTCGCATCACCTGGCCCCAACGCTCATCCCGCCGGTGTTCATCTACCGGTTCGTTGGTCTGGTCGCCGTGCTTGGCCTGCTCGATTGGCTCCTGCCAGCCGACCCCTCGCGACGCCGGTTGCGAGGATTCACGCTCGGCGTGTTGGCTATTGCCACGATGGGAGCGATGATCGGCCTGTGGGTTACAGATCAGGCCCTGGCCGCCGGGTTGTTGCGGTTCTACTGGTTTCGGTTGTCGGACGTGGTCGTGCCGTTGACCGTATCTCTGTTGATCGGATATGGGATCGTTCAACTCCTGGCCTCGCGGCCACGGCTGGCTAAGGGTACGCTGGTCGTGGCAGTCGTCCTGGCCGGAATTCACGTGGGTGGCTACGCCTGGACGCGGGCGCTGCCCACGACGCCCAAGGCCGATTATGGCCGCGTGGTCTACTGGCCCTGGCGTGACGCATGTGCCTGGATTGCCGACTCGGGCCAGATCCCGTCGGATGCCCGATTCATCACACCGCTGATGGTTCACACGTTCAAGTGGTACGCGGGACGAAGCGAAGTGGCCAATTGGAAAGACATTCCTCAGGACTCGCAGTCGATTCTCGAATGGTGGGCCCGGGTCCACGACATCGACATCGGCCATCTCGGCGAAGTAGACAGCTACATGCCCGACTCGGTGGCCGAATTGGGCGTCGACCGGCTCCGGCAACTCGGCAAGAAGTACGAGGCCGACTATGTCCTTACCCGTCGCACGCCTCCGTTGCCGCTGGAGGTGGTTTATGAGAATGAGGTGTATTGTGTTTATCGGCTGAGAGGAAAAGAGAATGACGAATGACGAAATCCGAATGACGAAGGAATGCTCAAAGGACGAAGCACGAATGGGGAGAATGCGTCTTTGGGCATTAGGATTTCGTCGTTCTTTCGTCATTCTGATTTTGGCATTCGTCGTTCCTCCTTCCCTATGAACCCTTGGCTTCCCCAGCAACTCGCCACCCGTCTGAGCCAGCCGCTGCCGGGGCCGATGGTCGGGTCGCGGTTTGAGCCGCGGCCGGCGCTGGGGCGACGGTATGATCAGAGTCCGCCGGAGGCGCGGCAGGCGGCGGTACTTGCCCTACTTTATCCGTATGAGGATCGTTGGCATCTGCCGCTGACGCTTCGGCATGCGCAGCTTGCGGCCCATGCCGGACAAATCAGTCTGCCGGGTGGGAGGATCGATCCGGGGGAGACCGCGGCGCAGGCGGCGGTGCGGGAATTCCATGAGGAACTGGGGGCAGCCGAGGAGCCGATCGAATTGTTGGGGCGACTGTCGCCCATCTATGTCGGCACCAGCAATTATCAGGTTGCCCCCTGGGTCGCCGTCGCGTCCAGGCGTCCGGAATGGACGCCGAATCGGGCCGAAGTCGACGCGGTGCTGGAGGTTCCGTTGGCTCATCTGCTCGATCCGGCCAACTTCGGCAGCCAGCTGCGAACCTACCGGGGGCAGCCCTACGTGGCTCCGCATTTTCTCTGGAAAACGCACTGCATCTGGGGCGCCACCTGCATGATCCTCGGCGAACTGGTCACGGTGCTCGAAGAGGCGCGGATTGCTCCGTGATGGACTCGAAACTAGCCTGTTCGGCCGCCTTTGGAGAGGATTTAGGGGAAATATACCATACCTGACTCCCCTCGCAGCGTGTTACGCCCGCAATATGGAAGGCCGTCCACTTCCGATGTGGTGCGAAACGGCGAGTTGCTTTCAAAAAGACAAGGGAGTCGGTGGACTGCATGCGGCCTCCTACGATTCTGTGAGAGAACGCTTGCCGAAAATGTCGTTCTGCCTAGGATGACTAATGGCGAGCGAACAGAGAAGGCCGCATTCACAAGGAGAAGTGAACTCACACCAAGTAACACTTCGTATAGTCCTCGCTGCTTTATCGAAACGAACCGTTGGCGTCTTCTACGCCCGGTATTGTATCCGTTGCCCAGGTGCTGGCTGTCAAGCGTTTCGATCGCGCTTGTGGTGTGCCACCGTTGAATGGGCAAGGTGCGCAGGTCTCTGCAGAGTATCTCGCTGGATGTATGTCCTGTGACGCCTTTTGGGGCTCAACAGACGGGCTTCTTCTGCGCCCATGTGTTTCGCCGACCGGGTAATGCTCTGGCATTAGCCGTGGGTGTGATTGTCTGTTCTTACCATCTGTCATTGTCTTTGGAACGAGGAGTCTGGCGGTGAATTGTACATGCACGTGTCGGCACGTAGCGGCAGGCAAGCGAAGACTTGCTTTCACGCTCGTGGAACTCTTGGTCGTCATTGCGATCATCGGTATCTTGATCGCGTTGCTCTTGCCGGCCGTCCAGGCCGCACGCGAGGCAGCTCGCCGCTCGCAGTGTACCAACAACTTGAAGCAAGCGGGGCTGGGATTGCACAACTACGAATCGGCCTACAACAGCTTCCCCTTCCGCATGGGCGGAACGGGCACGACTGCGGACACGGCGACGGTGTCCAACCAGAGCCGGGCGTCTGGGTGGGTTCCCTTGCTGCCATTCATGGAGCAGGCCCCGCTCTATGACGCCATTAAGAGCGGTGGAACGGCCAACAGTGCCACCAGCGCGGCTACTCCTGCCTGGGGTAGCTCTCCCAACTCTGTCACTCCCGATTTCATCCCGTGGCGAACGCAAGTCCCGGGACTCCTTTGCCCCAGCGACCCCAAGACCACCAAGGAGGGCGACAACTACGCTGGCAAATCGAACTATGTGTTCTCCATGGGCGATACGATCCGGATCGGCGGCACTGCGTCGAACAACTATACCGGCACAGCGAAGCACCGTGGATTGTTCTGGTACCAATCGGGCGTACGGCTCCGCGATATTACCGATGGAACCAGCAACACGATCGCGGCCAGCGAGCGGTCGATTGGGGCCGACAGCTATAACAACATCAAGGGGGCTGCGGCGGTTCTCTCGGGAATTGCCGACACCATGCTCTCGACCTGCCTGGCAACGAAGAGTAGCGATGGGAAGTACAGTACGTCCTATACGCTCAACTACCATCCCGGACGGCGGTGGGCGGACGGCGCGCCTATCTTTGCCGGAATTCCGACCGTCCTGCCACCCACTGCCCCATCCTGTGTCTCTTCCAACGGCTCTGATGCCTATGGGGTCTTTTCCCCTACCAGTTGGCATCCTGGCGGCGTGAACGGCCTGATGGCCGACGGCTCGTGCCGGTTCTTTAGCGAGACGATCGACACGGGATCTGCGGCTTCCAACGGTACTGAGGTGACGACCGGCGTGAGCAATTACGGTGTCTGGGGCGCACTGGGTTCCAAGGACGGTGGTGAATCGACGAGCGATTTCTGATGAAGTGCGCCAATTGGTGGGGAGAATTGCGGGCCGAGCCACCGCCCTCGGCTCGCGTCTCCTCAACCTTTTCACCAGGCTGGACGACCGGCAGACCGTCCTGTTGTGAGCTCTAAAGCAAGTATTTTGAAGACGATACAACGCGTCGGCAACGCTTCTCGAGGGTTTTCTCCCAGACTTCTCACACGTCGAAGGGTTCTTCGTAGGCCCCATTTGTTCTACTCACGATAGGGTAGTCCGCTCAGTCCTCAGGAAGTAAATCCAACAAAATTGCTTGCAGTGCATGTGAATTTCGCTATTATTGGACACAAGGGCGGACAGAGAAGGCGTATGTGGACCGAGGAGAGGCAATCCCCGCACGAAGCATCCCTTCACACAGTTTCCCCTGCTTTCTCAGGGCTGGTCATGGGTTGTTCTGCCCATGGCTCGGTTCTCGTTGTTTAGGTGCAAGCCACTGCTCATCTTCAGGCTGCTTGCAACCTATGCATCGTTGAAGGCTCAGAGGGTTTCTGCGAGTTGCCATTGTGGCGTTTTTCAGTTCTTTGTTGTCTTTGGAACGAGGAGTCTGGCGGTGAAGTACACATCCATGTCTCGGCACGCAGCGACAGGCAAGCGCCGACTTGCCTTCACGCTCGTGGAACTCCTGGTGGTCATTGCGATCATCGGCATCTTGATTGCCCTGTTGCTGCCGGCCGTCCAGGCCGCGCGCGAAGCGGCTCGCCGCTCGCAGTGCACCAACAATCTGAAGCAGATTGGTCTGGGCCTGCACAACTACGAATCGGCCTACAACAGCTTCCCCTTCCGCATGGGCGGCACGTTAGGCAACGGCAGCCGCGTTTCCGGCTGGGTCCCACTGCTGCCGTTTACTGAACAGGCGCCGCTTTACGAGGCTGTCAAAAGTGGCGGAACCAGTCAGAGTGCCAGTGGTGCGGCCACTCCTCCCTGGGGTAGCTCGCCGGACTCGAACACGCCCGACTTCAAGCCGTGGCGTGCGCAAGTCCCCGGGCTTGTTTGCCCCAGCGATCCGAAGAACAGCAAGGAAGGCGACAACTACGCTGGTAAGGCAAACTACGCCTTCTCCATGGGCGATTCGATCCGGCTCGGTGGCACAACGTCAAATAACTACAACGGCACAGGACGCCACCGTGGAATCTTCTGGTACCAATCGGGAACGCGGTTGCGCGATATTACCGACGGAACGAGCAACACGATTGCCGCCAGCGAGCGGTCGATTGGTGCCGACAACTACAACAGCATCAAGGGGGCTGCGGCGGTGATCTCGGACGTCTCCAGTTCATCGCTTTCCGCTTGCCTCGCCACCAAGGATAGCACCGGGAAGTACAATACCTCTTCGCTCAACACCTACCCGGGTCGGCGCTGGGCAGATGGTGCGCCGATCTTCGTTGGGTTCACGACCGTCCTGCCCCCCAATGCGCCGTCGTGTGTCTCATCGACTGCTGCCGATGCCTTTGGGATCTTTTCGCCTTCCAGTTGGCATCCGGGCGGGGTGAATGGCCTGATGGCGGATGGGTCGTGCCGATTCTTTAGCGAGACGATCGATACCGGATCTGCTTCGTCCAACGGAGCGGAGGTGACCTCTGGCGCGAGCAATTACGGTGTCTGGGGCGCTTTGGGCTCCAAGGACGGCGGTGAGCCGAAGAGCGATCTGTAATTGGCTCAAGCCAATTGGCATTGCGAGACGGTAGGCCGAGGCCCGCCCCGGCCTGCATCTTGTCGAGCGGCAATTGGAAAGAAGACGCGTGCCATGGGCGGAGTGACTTGGCCCATGGCACGTTTTATCTCCTGGGGGGTGACGAACAGAACCTGTAGGGAACGCCCTTTGTGGCGTTCCACTGTCTCCACCGCCCGGAACGTCGCGCAGCGGGTCCCCTATCAGAAACCCTTGCCGGGTCTGTTCGTCAAACCGCTTTGGGCGTTCTCGATTATTCCCGCCGTCCCGTCCGCTCTGGGGGGCTGTTGGCGGAGATTCTCGGAGAGATCGCTTGCAGGATTCGCGATTGAGCCTATGATGGCCAATAGGGGCCGAGGTGCTAATCAAGCGAGACGGCAGGAGTCAGATGGTGAACGACGAACGCATCTGGCGGCAACCAAGGGCAGGCACGCGGCGCGTTGCCTTCACGCTCGTGGAACTTCTGGTCGTGATTACGATCATCGGCGTGTTAATCTCGCTGCTCTTGCCGGCCGTCCAATCGGCACGCGAGGCGGCCCGGCGCATGCAGTGTAGCAACAACCTCAAACAACTCGGCCTCGCCTTGCACAACTACCATTCGGCCATCGGCTGCTTCCCGCCGGGCTGGATCTGCGAGTATGACAGCAGCAACAGTATCGTGCAACGACCGGAGTGGGGCTGGATCGTCTTTCTGTTCCCCTACATGGAGCAAGAGAACATCTACCGCCAATTGCGAGTCGGTGACCGGACCCTGGCGGCCGCCTACTCGGACACCTCGTATTACGGCCAGCCGCTTCTGCGCGTGAAGCTTGGTATCCTCCGCTGCCCGTCGGACACGACCTTCGATTATCTGCCACACAGCCTGCGGGCGTGGGGCAATGTAAACTTCGAACCGGCGACATGCAACTATGTCGGCGTGATGGGCATTTTCGACGTGGCCGGCGATGTCGCTAACACGGGGCTCTTCAGCGGGAACCGGAGCTACAAGTTCCGCGATATGACCGACGGCACGTCCAACACGGTCGTCGCCGGAGAACGTCACAAGCGTTGCCTCTCGGCTTCCTGGGCCGGTCCGGCCGATCCGACCGACGCGAGCCCCATCGGCGTCTATCATGTAGGCGGACGCATGAGCGTTAAGCTCAATAACATGCTCGTTGTGGCGCCCGGGCAACAGCCGACGTATGACTGCGCCGAGGGGCTCGGCAGCGGGCATCCCGGCGGGGCCCAGTTTCTCGTGGGCGATGGTTCAGTCCGCTTCCTGACCGACAGCATCGACTTCAACAACAACGGCATCGATGAGACCGACCCCACGGCGCTCGATGCGTCCAAGCTTCCCGGGCTGGGGCTCTATCAGCTCATCGGGATTCTCGAAGACGGCCAGGTGCTGCGAAAGGGCTGGGCCGAGGACTAGCCGTTGGCCGCCAAGTGTGACCAGTCTTCCTGGTAATTACCAAGCTGGGCATCCTGCCTGAATCGTAGGATAAGCGTCTCGCTTGTGTGCTGTAAGCTGGGCATCCTGTCAGGGGAGAGGAGGCCTTAGGCAAGATGCCTAAGTTACGGCAGGCGGGACGCCTGTGCAGGGATGTCAGGAGAACTTGTCACACCCTGGCGCTTGCATTGGACTCTCCCCCGCAGTACTAGGGAGTCAAACGGCTGTCTAGCGAGCGGACAACTCCGCCGGCGAAATGGTAGAGCCTAACCGCTACAACCGGCGGAGATTCCGTGCTCGCCATGCCCGGCACACGGATGCCGTTTGAGGCCCTGGAGAGCCGTTTTGCCGTGTCCCAGGTGTCGACAACGGAAGCCCGGCGGACCATAATGACAGTTGAGTCGGCCCGCGGCAACGCGGCAACTAGGCAGCATTTCTTCAGGAGTCTGCTGTACCATGGCTTCGATTTCCCGACGTCGCTTTTTTGTGCATTCGGCCCACAAAACGATCGGCGTCTCGGCTGGTCTGGCGGCGTTGGATTTCGCACCGTGGATGGTTCAATCGGCGATGGCCAACGAGACGCAGCGTCCGATCCAGTTGTGCCTGGTTTCCGGGTCCTTCGAGTACAAGTCGGACGAGTCGCTGGCGATCCTGCAGGAGTATCTCGAGAAGGGCTATCCAGTGCGCTGCAGCCGGGCGTTTGCCGCGAACGAAGAAAGCCTTCCTGGCTTGGAGAATCTGGATCAGTGCGACTGTGCCCTGTTCTTCACCCGACGGCTGCGAATCAGCGGTGAGCCCTTGGAGCGGATCAAACGCTATTGTGCCAGCGGCAAGCCAATCATCGGCATTCGCACGGCCAGCCACGGTTTCCAGAACTGGCTGGCCATGGACAAGGAGGTGTTTGGCGGCGATTACGGGAATCACTACGCCAACACACTCCATCCAAAGATCGAATTGGCCCCAGGGGCCCACGGACACCCGATCCTGGAGGGCGTGACGCCCTATGTGTGTACCGGCAGCCTCTACAAGAATTCTGCGCTTGCCCCGGATACTACTGTTCTTCTGACCGGCGCCATTCCCGAGCATGTCGAACCGGTCGCCTGGACGCGAATCCATCGTGGGGGCCGGGTCTTCTATACGTCGCTGGGGCATCCCGACGATTTCCGCCAGCCGAGCTTCCTACGACTTCTCGTCAATGCCTTGGCCTGGACCACGCGACGGACGTTGGGGTAATTGTTCGGCCTGCGCAGATCACGCAATTGTGCAATGTTGAGTGGGCGTTCTATGTCTTGCAATACGCTCTATCTTCGCGACATTGCTAGCTTGCCTGGTGTTTCCATTTCATCCATATCACCGCATCGTCTTGCCTGACCGCCATTGTGGGGCGACAAATCGCTCGGAGTGGAGCAGGTGGCCAAGCGGTGCCGATGTGAAGAAAGGCTACCGGAGCGCTTGTGCGTTCCTCTATCCCCGTGAATAAAGATGGATGGGAAACCGGTCATGTATGAACCCCATTTCGGTCTCCACAAACGGCCCTTTGCCTCAATCCCCCGGGTTGATCAGTATTTTCCCGGCACAGCCATTGAGGCGGCCCGGCAGACGCTGACCCGGTGCATTCAGCGGGCGGAAGGGGCTGGGGTCGTGATCGGTCCATCGGGGACCGGCAAGACACTGCTTTGCCAGGTACTTGCCGAACAGTTTCTGGATGCCTTTCAGACGGTTCACCTCGCAAGTGGGCGGCTGAGCACGCGTCGGGCCCTATTTCAGGCGATCCTGTTCGGTCTGGGACAGCCCTATCGGGGGATGGATGAAGGCGAGTTGCGTCTGGCTTTGGTCGACTATCTGACCTTCGGCGACAAGTGCAGCGAGGGGATGCTGCTGTTGGTCGACGAAGCCCATACGCTCCCCCTGCGGCTGGTGGACGAGATTCGTATGCTCACCAATCTGGTCAGTCGGGGGCAGCCGCGCGTCCGGTTAGCATTAGTTGGCTCCCCCCTGTTTGAGGAGCGGCTAGCCAGCCCGAAACTCGAATCGTTCAACCAACGAATTGCGGCCCGCTGCTATCTGGAATCGTTCAATCGCGAGGAGACCCAGCAATACGTCCAGGCTCAGATCAAAGGGGCCGGTTCGACCCCCAACAAGCTGATGACTGACGACGTCTATCTGGCTCTTCATCAGGCGACCGACGGGGTGCCGCGGCTGATCAACCAGCTTTGCGATCACGCTTTGCTCTTGGCCTTTGCTCGCGGTCAGCGACAGATTACCCGGGCGGTGGTCGAAGAGGCTTGGGCGGATCTCCAGCAGTTGCCGGCGCCGTGGAGGGGCAGTGAGGGAAAAGAGGAAGAACACAACATCATTGAATTTGGCGGCTTGGACGACGACGAGTTGGACGTGGCCGCTTCGGCTCAGAGCCCGGCGAAGACGGTTCCCCCGCTGCGTGTTGCGATGTTGCCCGACGAAGCGGCATCCCATCCGGCCGCCCAGGTGGCCCAGATCCAGCAAGCGCTGGCCTCGTTGGACGAAGACTTCCAGCCGGCCGGTTCGATCGGCCCGGAGATGGAACTGGTATTCGACGATCTGCACAATCCGTTCAGCGAAGAATTTGAGGAAGAAGAGATCATTGTAGACCGCTACACGACGGTGTGTCGTAGCAGTGAGCAGGAGCACCCGATGGTGTTTACGCGGCAGGACCATGAACAATTGCAGCCCCTGCGTCCGGGCGCCATCGCTGCCTCCGCCTCGCCTCAACCGTCGGCCTATCCAGCCGAGCAGGCCTATGAGACGCCAGCCGCTAAGGGGCATTCGGGGGTGGCGGAGTCGGGGGGGCTGCCATCGGAGGAGCCAGCGGCGGCCGACGAGCAGTCGCTGATTGTGGTGGAAGACGATTACGACGAGGTAGAGGCGTCTCCTCCTCGTAAGCTGGCCCCTGTTCGCCGCCAGGAGTATCGGCAATTGTTTGCCCATTTGCGTCGCAGCAGCTAGACGGCACACGAAGTGTGGCGCAACTCAGAGTGAAGGAGTGTGGCCGTGAGCCGGATGCTGAACGCCCTGAAGCAGATCGAGGCAAGGCACCCTCAACGGGAATCGATGGGGGTTGAGCCAGTCTCCTCTGACGAACTCGCCTCGTTCGGCTTGGGCCGTCCGGCGATGCCGTGGAGGCCACGGGAAGCAACGGTGGAAGAGCCCTGGGGGGGGCGTGGGGACACGGTGGAACTGGCTGCCGTGAAGGAGCCCGACGTCGCGCCATCGTTGCCGGTCAGAGAATCCGCCTCAACAATTCCACTCCATGCGGAAGCTCTAAAGCCGGCCAAGGATTACGCTCCGCAGTTTGGCGATTTAGCCGACGCAATCCTCGAACGGTGTCGGACGGATCGTACTCGGGCTCTGCTGTTCACCAGTCCTGGCGACGGCGAGGGAAAGACGAGCATTCTAGTTCCGGTCGCTACCGTGCTGGCCGATCGTCTGCGTGATGAAGTCCTGCTGGTCGACGCCAATGTTCGCCGTCCTGGCCTCGGTCGCTTCTTCGATCTTTCCTCCAATCTGGGCTTGGTCGACGTACTCGAAGGGGTCGTCGATTGGACGGAGATCGTCTGCAAGACCTCGATTCCACATGTGAGCGTGTTGCCCGGGAGCCGCATTCCAGCCGATGGTCAGTGGTCAATCTCCGTGGTGAAGTTCGCTTCTTTACTCAACGAGCTTCGCAGCCAGTATCGGTTGATATTGATTGACGCCGTGTCGCTTGTTCATCCCTTTGCCGCGCCGATGGCTAGGCATTGTGAGGGCGTTTATTTGGTTGTCCAACTCGGTCACACCTCTCGCCAGGCGATTCGTCAGGCGGTGAAGGTGCTGGAACGGAATGACGCGATGTTGCTGGGGGGTATTGTGACGATGGTGGATGGTGGGTAGTGGATGGCAGATGCACGAAGAGGCAAGCCTTGGCGAATGGTGTTCGACGAGTCTCTAGCTACATCCTCCATCCCCACATCCCCACTCGCCATTCACGATCCGACCTCCAGCCCCCCCTCTCTACTTACCCCGGTGGGATGGTCCAGGATTCAGTTTGGGAGCGGAGGGGGTATTCTTGGGCGAAGCGTTGGGCTTGGGCGACGATGTCGATGCCCAACAGGGTGTTCCAGGCGGAGATCAGACGGTGGTAGATTGGCCCCGGGCGTCCGTCGGCGATCGGACGGCCGCCAAGCTGCGTGACGGGGAGCAAGCATAGCGGGGTGCTCGTCAGGAGCACCTCGTCGGCCGTGGCCACCTCGTCGACGGTCAGGTCGCGATGTCTGGTGGAAATGCCAAGTTGGGCCGCCAACTCAATGACCTCGGCCATGCTGATCCCGTGCAAGACCTTGTCGGTTGCCGGGCAGACGAGTCCTTCGTTGCGGCGGTAGATCATCACGTTGGCCGTGGAGGCCTCGGTGACGAACCCGTCTTGGTCGAGGAGCAACGCTCGCGCGCCGCGTTGGATCTGTGCGGCTTGGCGGTCGGCCAAGTAGTAGTGCATGCGACTGCGACACTTCAACACCGGCGGCCAGCAGTTGGCCGGCACCTGACGGATTTCGGGAACCACGAGGGCTTGGCCCGTGGTGTACTTCTCCGCCCAGAGCCAGAAGGGCAGGGGGTAGGTGTGCATACAGACAACCGGCACGGCCGGTCCCGGCGGGGAGTAGGCCGGATAGGCTCCGGGGGTGACGAAAATTGATAAGCCCAGGTCGTCGCCCGGCGGCAGCAAGGGGTGGTTGTTCCGGACCAGTTCCAGGGCAATTTCGGCCAATTCCTGGCGGCTTAAGCCTGGGTCGATGGCGATCGTCTCCAGCGACTGTTCGAGCCGGGCCAGATGGTCGTTCAGGCGAAAGACCTTGCCCCCAAAGGTTCGCAATTGTTCGGCCACCGTGGCCCCGAGCACAAACCCCGAGTCGGTGGGAGAAATCGTCAGTTGTGATTCGGGAAGGAAGCGTCCGGCGAGATATGCTTTAGGTTGTTCCATGCGTCCATTATGGACAGCCGGCAATTTTTCGGCTAGGGCAAAGCAGTTGGCGGTGGGGCAGCGGGGGCAAGGAAGGTGTACCATCCCAGGCGGGCCAACAGCGAGGGGGCATTCACATACGATGTCCAGGCGTGTTGGCGGCCGACTTCGCCCGTCACGTCGATCTGCTCGACGTTAGCCGCTGCGGGGCCGAGCCATTCGGGAGCCCCCAACCCGACAAAACCCAGGGCGTCTGGACCGTGGCGGCCGTACAGACGCGGATACCATCGCAAGGCCGAGTCGCAGTGGTTGACGGTGACGAGTACACGTTCGAGCTGAGTCAAGGCCAAGCCGTGACAGTTGCCCGACCGGAGCCAGTCCTCATCCAACGCGGCGGCCACGAGGATCGCCCGCACGGGGGCCAACCGGCCAGGTGTATGGACTGCTGATGCCGGCGCGTCGGATGCTTGACCACTCAATTGATGCATCGCCCCGGTGACGATCCGTGCGCCAAAGCTGTAACCGATCAAGCTCATTGGCACGGCAGGGCAGACGCGGTTGCGCCACTGGGCCAGATAAACCGCCTGGACGTCGCTTCGGGCAGCTTTCTCCTGTGCATCGGGCCGGTTGCGATGGGAGACCCGTTCCGAAGGCCACGACCAGATGACGAACCGGAAGGGACGTCCGGCCGCCTGTTGCTTGATTTGCCAATACGTCATCCAACCGGCGTCGACGGCATCCTGCCACTCGGCGCGATTCCCATGCACGAACACACAGGTGGGGACCTCCTGGTTGTTGCCAGTGCGGAATGTCGATTCATCGCTGGGCGACCAGGTGGTGTTGGGGCCAAACATCCAGTAGTCCAAGGGGATTGCGCCCTCCGGAGGGCAATGGATCGGGGCCCGCCGGGTGCTGATCAGCCAGAGCTGCTCTGTGCAGGATTCCGTGGCATAGGCCGTCGTACCGAGGATACCGACCATGGTGCCTGCAACCAATTGTACGAACGATCGCATTATTCGTCGCTGGATGAGATTCATGGGGGGACCGCAAGTTTGGGGCTGTGAAAGGCTGATGCCATCGTGTTTCAGGAAAAATCTACCCGATGTTCCGGCAACGCGACGGCAAAATTCGTCCGAGTTTCAAAAAATCAACGGTTGCGTTTGCACATCAACCAACATGGTGTAGAGTTTTCTAGTCGATGGCTTCGCCTGAGGAAGCGAGCTGAATTCGACAGGAGATACTAAGAATGAGAAAGCTAACGATCCTGACGGCGATGGCGGTGTTGTTGACCAGTACGGTCGGTTGTGAGTGTGGCGGTCTGTTCCGCCGCGGGGCTCTGTTCCAACGTGCCGAGCCCGATGTGGTGTGCTGCGATCCATGTGCTCCGTGTGCCGCGCCTGCACTTGCCCCGGCTTGCGGCAGTGGCTGTGCGCCGGCCGTGACGACGACGCCGATCACCCCAGGCCCGGAAACCTACGTACCGGCGCCGGTGAACTGAATCCCACGCGACGAGTCTCACCCTCCAACGAATTATCCTCCCGGTGATCCTGTTCCATCGTGAGCTGGCTGCGCCATCCTGAACGCGGCCAGCTCCGATGGACGGGAAGGATTGCATCCCTCGGAGGTTCGGCATATCTTAGGAACCAGTTCCCCAACGGGTTCGACAGATGCCGTCATCCAACGAGGAGTGCCTCATGTCGCGTTCAGTCGTTTTGTGGGCCCTCGTGCCCTTGTTGGCCTTTCTGTTGGCCGTAGTGGCGCTGGCCATCGATCCGGCGATAACGCACGCTTTTACAACGGCCAGTCTGCGGGCTGTGTGCGACGGCCAAGCCGAGGCCACGGTGGCGATTCAGCAAGCCGTGGAGGCAGGCCAGGGCAAGATCCTCTTCCCACGCGGTGTCTACCGGATCACCAAGCCGATCGTGGTTGAATTGGACCGGGTCGGTCCCACCTCCTTTGTCGGCGACGGGACGGCCCGGATTGTCATGGCCGGCCCGGGCCCGGCGATCAAGCTGATCGGTACCCACGCCGGCACGGCCTCGCCGCAAACCGTGAAGCCGGAAGTCTGGGAACGGCAACGCACGCCGATGATTGACAGTCTGGAGATCGTCGGCGAACATCCCGAGGCTGTCGGCATCGAAGCCAACGGAACCATGCAGCTTACGATTACCCGTGTTAGCGTGCGCCGGTGCCTGCACGGGATTCATCTCGTGGGACACAACCGCAACGTCGTTGTCTCCGACTGCCACTTGTATCACAATCAGGGCGTGGGGCTCTATTTGGACGATGTGAATCTTCACCAGATCAACGTCACCGGCTCGCATATCAGCTACAATGCGGCCGGTGGGATCGTCAGCCGCGCGGGAAACGTCCGCAATCTGCACGTCGCCGGCTGTGACATTGAAAGCAATATGTCGCCCGACACGCGGCCGACAGCCAACGTGCTCATCGATTGCACCGGCGGGGCCTGGGGGACGGCCGAGATCGCTATCACCGGCTGTACGATCCAGCATAACCACGAGAGCCCCGGCTCGGCCAACATTCGCTTCCTGGGCGCCAGCCAGCCGGAGTATCGCTGGGGTCATCTGACGATCGCCACCAATGTGCTCAGCGACGTGGAGATCAACGTCGACATCCAGAAGGCCCGCGGCGTGAGCATGGTCGGCAATACGTTTGGCACCGGCGTGAAACACGATCTTCGGATTGTCGACAGTTGCAATGTGGTGATTGGGCCGAACGTACTGGATCGCAACCCGCACTATAAAGACGAAACGTTTGCCAACGGTGGCGTGCTGTTGGAGAACTGCCAGGACATGACCCTCAGCGGCTTGCACCTCAGTGCAGTGCGCCGTGCTCCGGCTGGATTGGTGCTCAAGAAGTGCCGCCGTGTGAACGTGACCGGTTGCACGATCCTCGACTGTGACCATGCCGGCATCCTCCTTGAAGAAGTGTCAGTCAGTCGGATTTCCGACAACCTGATCCATCACGACCGGCCCGGCAACCAGCCTTGGACCGCCGTGAAGATCGAAGCCAGCAGGGGCAATACCATATCCAACGACCCCCTTGGTATTTCAGAACCATAGGGCGGCCCACCATTCACCATTCACCGAGGTCCCCCCATGCACGTCGTCTGCGTTCACTGTCATGTGAAGCCCGAGCATCGCGAGGCTTTCCTTCAGGCCACTCTGGAAAACGCTCGGAATACGATCCAAGAGCCGGGCAATTTGCGATTCGACGTAGTCCAGCGAACGGAAGACCCGAATCGGATCATGCTCTACGAGGTCTATCGCGACGAAGCCGGTATGGCAGCCCATAAGCAAACAGCCCATTATGCCAAATGGGCCGAAACGGTGGCACCTTGGATGGCTGAGCCGAGGCAGGGGATCAAGTATCAGGGGTTGTTTCCGGAGGCGGAGGAGGGGTGGAGGGTGAAGGGGTAG
>CAZLDQ010000121.1:0-17384 GCA_964558295.1 uncultured Planctomycetaceae bacterium
AGTTGTACGAATACCGCGAGGCCTTGGAGGGGGTGGCCGCGGCGGCGGCCGCGCGCGTGGCTACGGCAACCGACCTGACGCGCATGGAGATCATCTGCGAACAGGCCGAGAAGGAAATTGTCGACGTCCAGTCGAGCAAGTGGCCCGAATTGGATTACCACTTCCATTTGGCTTTGGCCGAGGCAAGCCACAATAGCCGGCTGAGTTACCAGTTAAGGCTGCTGGTCACGGAATGTCGCTATTTGTTCTTTGTGTATCCGCATCCTTCGCACGTGAACCAGTTGAAATCGCAGCCGCAAGAGGCGGCGGCGTACCTGCGCAGCGTTCAGGCGGATCATCTCAAGCTGTTGGAATTAGTTCGGGCCAAGACGCCCGCCGAAGCGGAGCAAAAGGCCCGGGCGGACATGCGCAAATCGGCCGAGCGGTTAGTCCGCTTGATGATTACGGGGAGTCTACCTATCGACGAAACATGAACGGCCGCCATCGGGGCCGCCGAGCGAGAGCGCTAGTCTTCTTCGAAGGAGGGTATTATGCGTGACTTCTCCAATCACGGTGGTTCTCGTCCCGGGCGAGGGTTCACCCTTGTCGAGCTTCTGGTTGTCATTGCCATTATCGGCATCCTGATCGCGTTGTTGCTGCCGGCCGTGCAAGCCGCGAGGGAAGCGGCGCGGCGCATGCAGTGCTCCAATCATCTGAAGCAGTTGGCTTTGGGTCTGCACGACTACCATGACTCGCACAAGGTCTTTCCTTCGGGGGCCTTGGTGTCCAACGGCCTTTCCTGGAATGTGCTCATCCTGCCCTACATTGAGCAGGGGCCGCTCTATGCGAAGTTCAATTTCAACCAGGGCGATTTCAACGGCGCCCCGAACCAGGAAGGGCCCAACAAGAATGTTCACGCCTTGAACCGAATCGCTACGTTCATGTGCCCCAGTGCGACGCAAGAGTTGGCAACTCATGGCAGCAGCAAACTGTTGGATGGACGATACACTTATACCTCGCACTATTATGGGGTGGCTGGGCCCAAGGGCACAGACCCGTCAGGCAATGACTATCCGTTTGAAAATAGCGGCACCTTAGGCGGGTTTGCGCTGAACGGCGTGCTGAGTAAGGATTCGAAGATCCGTTTCGCCGACATCACTGATGGGACGAGTAACACCTTGGCTCTCGGGGAAATTGCCCTACCCAACACGGGTTATGCGCCGCCGGGAGGTGGTGACGGGGCCAGTTGGGTTCGCGGGATTTGGTCGGTGGGAAATCCGACGGGGATGTCGAGTTGCAAGAATATCTCCGTAGGGATCAACAATCCGTCGCCCAACTTCAACGACGATTCGTTCAGCAGCCTTCACCCGGGCGGCGCGATGTTTGCCAAATGCGATGGGAGTGTAAGCTTTGTCTCGGAGACGATCGACATGGCCTTGTACAAGTCGTCGGCCAGTCGCAACGGACGCGAGCCGAACACGATTCCATAGCAAGACTCCTTAAAATATGAGATGTTGTCATGAAATCCCCCTGTCACTCCTTGATCGGCCGGCGGGTATTCCTTGTAGTCGTCTGCTTCTGCGTCTTCCTGATCGGCTGCCGAAACGAGGAACCGGATTGTACGGCGGTTCACGGTTCGATTACCTTTCAGGGCAAGCCTGTTCCCGCGGGAACGATCGTGTTCGAGCCCGACGCCTCTCGGGGCAACCAGGGTCCCTCTGGATTCGCGAATATCACAGACGGGCAGTACGATACCCGCGACGGCGGCAAAGGGGTTCGACCTGGGGCGGTCGTCGTGTGGGTCTCCGGATTCGACGGCGTCAACCGCACGAACACTGATTCGGGCCTGGGCAAACCGCTCTGTTCAATGTACAAGACCTCCGGGCAGATTACTGCGCCCACGACTTCGCTGGATGTGGAAATCCCTGCCAACCATCGCTGAGTAGCCTTTTTTCTTTGTTGTTTGGAGCATTACCATGAGACTGCGATCCGTTCCCCTCCTGACCCTTTTGGGCAGCGTGGTCTGTCTTAACGGGATTTATGGGGCTGACGCGGTCTTTCTGGCCGACTCCTCGCCAGGACTTCCGGCCGGATGGAAGTTCCTCGGGGGCGATTGGCAGCGGAAACCGCTTGTACAGTCCGAGCGCAGTCGGACGGCCGTAACGGCGGTCACCTCGACTAATCACGTGGCCTTCCCCGGAATCTGCAAGACAAAAAGCGGTACCCTCCTGATCGTCTACCGCGAAGGATACACCCATGCCAGCGGAAAGCCGGACGATGGGCGGATCATGCTCGTGCGTTCTCTCGACGGTGGCAAGACTTGGGGACAGCCGGAACTGGTACTCGACGATCCGACGATGGACGATCGGAATGCGGCAATCTCCACGATGAGCGACGGTACGCTCTGTGTCATCTTCGACAAGTATCTGAAGGGCAAGCATCATTTCGCTTGGCTGATGACAAGCACCGACGATGGACGCTCCTGGTCGGTGCCGATCAAGGTGAGCCAGACCGAAGATGTACATACTCGCAGCCGGGCTCTGGATCTGGGCAACGGACGGTGGTTGGTGCCCTATTCCGAGTCGACGAACTCGCCGACCGCATCATCGTTCTTCAGTCTCTATGACCCGAAGACGCAATCGTTCGAGGAGATTGCCGCCACACCGAGAGGGAATCGACCGTTGGCTGATGAGACGGCTGCGGAGCGTGCGGCCAATGGCGACCTCGTTGCGTTGGTCCGTTCGAATTGGGACCCGGAACTGTATGAGATCGTTTCAAAAGACCACGGACGCACCTGGTCGGAACCGCGCAAGAGCGGAATCCCTTCCCAGTTCACACCGGCCGACCTGATTCGGCTTCAGAACGGCTGGCTGGTGGCCAGTTTCTCGTTCCGGGAACGACGCGATGAACGGTTGGTGGTCTCTCGCGACCATGGGCAGACGTGGGACATCGAGAACAGCGTCGAACTGTGGGACGGCACGCCGAACGTCGGCGGCGACCGTTCCTATGTGGCCAGTGTGCAGTTGGACGACGAGACGATCGGTACCGTATTTTACGAAACGCAGGCGAGCCCGATCGGCGGGCGGATCTATTTCGTCACGACGAAGATTGCCGCGTTCGATGCTCCCAAGAAGAACGTTCTCTACCAAGGCGATGCAACGGCCGACGCTGCGGTTGCCCTGTGGCCTGCGGCCTGCGACGAGGCGGAATTCTCCTATCGCTTTACCGGCCGGTTTGGGACGCCCCCGAACACGATCGGCCTACTGCTGGATTACATCGACGCGAAGAACTACACCGTGTTTGAGTATCAGATGGGCGTTGCCAAGAACCTCCGCGATGCGACGAACCGAATCCAACTGATACGATTCGTCAGCGGACATGCGGCCATTTCCGTGCTCCAGGAAGCGGCCGGCGAATGGTTCAATGACGGCAATCGACACTGGTTTGCCGTCAAACGCCGCGGCGATCGGTGGGTTTTCACACTCGACGGCTGGGAACAACTCGCCATCCCGTTGGCCACCGGGAAGCCTCGAGGGATTCTTGTTGGTCGGGCCAGCGTGGCAATCGACGAAGTGCGTTGCTCGCAAGCGAGCGAGTAGAGCGTTTCTTCGTTTTATCCCTGACACTTGTGGCCGGTTCTAAACAATATGGGTGGCAGTGCCCTCCACCTGCATGAGCGTTTTAGTTGGCAGCGGCTCGGCCGGGGAATATACTGGCGGACACGGGGTAATGTATGCCTTTACTCAGTCGACCGGCAACGGGGACATGCTCATGCGACGTTTGTTCACCAGGAATTGCTTTGTGTTGCCATGGACCGCAATGGTTCTTTCGTCAGTACTGGTTCTCTCGCCTCAGATCGCTACGGCGTGGGGGATTCACTCGCTGCTGACAAAGGTGACCGTCGATCTATTGCCGGATTGGGAGCGAGAGATCATCAAGGTCGAGGAGAAGGGCTTCGTTGAGCGGTATTGCATCTTCCCTGACGACGCAAAGGCACCCGATGCGGCCCCCTACATCATCGCCTTTCCGCCGGGGGAACGGGTCTCGCTGCACATTCCCGCTTCGTTGGAGCGGAACAAAGCGGTTTTCGACGCCTATCTGCCTCGAGTCATCTCGCTTCTGAAGGCGGGCAACACAGCCGAGGCAATGCGGTATTTCGGTTGCGTGGCTCACTACTTGGAAGACAGCGCCGCACCGTGTCACATGGCTTATGGGGAGATCGCCGTGCCCGAGCAGGGGCCGCCCCTGTTGCAGATGGATTTCTTCAAGCGGTTCATGCCGATTCCGGATGAGGTGGATCAGGAAATGCTCCATTCGCGGATTGACAACTGTGCGATGACCGAAGACCAACTCCAGCAGGCGGTGAAAGGCTACAAGCCGCGGCTTCTGGGGTATTCAGTGGAAGAATTGATCTTCAACCTTTTGGAAGAACACATCGCGATGAACCGGCGTTCGTCGAAACGGGTCATTCCCATGGTCCAGGCTTTGGGCGAAAGAGACGAGGCAAAGTTCGTCGCCTTGGGCGTTCCAGCCGCCGCGGATGGAACGCGTTTGACGGCTGACGTGCTACATACGGTTTTGTGTCTTGCCACATCACGTCTTGAAGGGCAGCCGCCTCTCGAAGTGAGCTTGGCCGAACGGACGCCGGTACGCGGTTCCCCATTTTCGTGGAGTGATCGGAACCACCAGGGACAATTGATTCGTAATGCCTCGGGCGCGGTATTGCGGAACATGAGCGATCCACCGAAGCTTGGCCGTCATCCGCTCAAGCTCCAGATGGCCGATGGCTCGGTACGCGAGTTTTCGCAAGGTTTTGGCGTTGGTTGGAGAACGGAATATACGTTCTTGCTGCCTCGCGGCGTGTTCAAGACATTCACCGTCTATGCCGGCAATGACGCGTCGTTGGGAACGGAGGGAGTCAACACCTTTGAGGTGCTTCTCGATGACAAATTGGTGGCGACCACGCTGAAGCTCTCCGGCGTTGCCCAGCCGGCCCAACGGCTTGACGTATCGCTGGGCGACGCCACTACGCTGACACTCCGCTGCAGGTCAGAGGGCGCACCCAACCGGACGCACGGTGTCTGGGCTGAACCAAAATTGGTTCGCTAGACAGGCTCCCGGCTCGAACCAGCGATCCGGATCAGTTTGTCGAGTACGCCAAGGATCATAAACGTGGGAGCCCATTGTCCCACAAACAGGCTAAGATCCTTTCGGCCCATCATCTGTAGGACGAACGACCCGCCGATCGATCCCAGGGCTGCCCAGAGGAAGACGTCGGAAGGAAGCTTCACGATTTGGGTTTGAATCGTGCCGGAGACGAGTTCCTCCGTCTGTAGCGGGACGTCGCGGATTCCCCCTGTGAGTCGGCTGATGCTTGCACGTGACATGATCTGTTTACCTCTCTAACTTGGAAAAGGAAAGACGTATCCATTCTGGTCATGTCGGTTGTGGCGAGCAATTCTCGTACCGGGTTCTTCCCAGCCAAATGTTGCTGCGCAGAAGTCGCCAAAAGAACTGGGGCGTAGTCGAGCCGTTCGGAGGATTGGACGCGAGCCGTCGGTGGTCAAATAACGCCCACACGGGATGCGCCTGATGCAAGCATCTTCCCCCACATCGGGCTATTGTCTTTCGAGGCAATAGCCCCATACGGTGATGAGCGTACGGGCAGACGTGGCTGTCGCCCATGCCCCAAGACATGCAAGGGCTGCTCTGCTTTGCTTTGACCACAAACCAGAAGGTGCCGCAATGAATGTGACGATCCCTTGTTTGCTGGTACTCCTCGTCTCGGCTGCCAAGACTCCACCCCGGATGCCTCTGCAAATCTCTGTCGTCGAGTATCCCAGTGGCGTGCTTGTCGGCAATGCTGAGGTGGCGATCTACGCCCCCAATGGACAGTGTATTCGACGAGGCCACACCCAGTTGTTCGGTCACCCGTTCAATGCCGAAGCTGTGGAGCGGTTGGATCCCAATCTGAAAGAACTTCGTGTCATGGTCCAGAAGCGGCAGGGCTACACGGTAGCCAGAGACTCGGTCACGCTTGTCTTCGAAAAGAACATATGGCGAGCCAAGGAGAAGCCCCCCCTGCCGCCGACACCGGCCCGGGAGCGTCTCGCGCAGGAAGGCCTGCCGGCACGTCTGGCCCAATTTCCTACGTTCTCTGACACCTTTGCCGAGATTGCACCGGTAGAGATCTGGTTGCGCATCTCACCCCTGCCGGTCTGTCGCGCGGCCCCTTGGCAGATGTTTGTCTGTAGAGGTGTCTCTTGCGTTCCTCCGGGGCCGCCTTGCGGTTTTCTTCCCCCGGTCCCGCCCGCGGAATCTTGGCTTCCCTCCTCACTCCCTGTACGTGGCAATCAAGGGAGTGCGTCCTGGGATTCGGCCTATCAAGGGAATGCAGCGATCGTTGAGGCGGGGCGTCCGCCGGCGGCGGAGTTCCAATGGGCAACGTTCGGCTCGCGTTGGGTGGCTGGACCTTACGGTATGTTCTGGCAGGCACGGATTGCATCCCCTGACTCCCGGAAGACGAAATCTGGTGATCGGCCTTAATCGGCCCCCTTGGCGGGCGGGCGAACCTCAACGTGGCTGAAGTGTCTTGAATTCGACAGGCCCAGACATCTTCCCAGCGACCAAGGCATGCGACTGTCCGAGGGCCTCTTCGTTCCGTCGGGGCATTAACCGTAAACGATTAGGCAAACACGATGAACATGCAGCGATGGGTGCGGGAGTTCACGGGAGCCGTTACCGTATGTGATGCGCAAGGGACGATAGTGGAGATGAACAACCGGGCAGTCCAAATGTTTGCCCAATTCGGCGGTGAGGCACTAATCGGTCGCAATGTGCTCGATTGCCATCCCGAGCCCGCGAGAACCAAGCTTCAGCAGATGCTGGTTGATCAGGAACCCAACGTTTACACCATCGCCAAGAACGGGACTCACAAGTTCATCTATCAGGCCCCATGGTTCTCCAATGATCAGTTCGGCGGAATTGTCGAGTTGGTTTTCGACATCCCTGCAACAATTCCCCACTTCGTGCGACCGGACTAAATAGCCATCTTGAGTCGCCCCTCTAGCCGGCATGGGGGGGGCGTGTGCTCTCTCAAAAGGGTCCACGGGGGGATTTCTGAGCTAGGCTTGTGAAGAGCTTTCCCTGCGAGGCCGCATGATATGACCTGGATCGATGAAGCCCTGAACCGCCTGTCAGATGGCCCCTGTTGCAGTTACACGCCAGTGGGGCCAACGGCTGTTGAGCCCACGGCGTTGGCTGCCATGGCCTTATGGCAGTGTGGACGTATCGAACCGGCAACTCGTGCCCTGGCGTGGTTGTCGGAAGTCCAGGCGAATGACGGTAGTTTGGGAATTACCCGAGCCGACAAACGCCCCGGTTGGCCGACCGGCTGGGGCGTTTTGGCTTGGCGCATGAAGGCCGGGGATTCCGCCACAACCGATGCGGCAGATCGAGCCATCGCCTGGATTCTCTCCCTCCGCGTCGAGTCCCCCGCACAAGCCTCGGAGCTGGGGCATAACACACGTCTGCAAGCGTGGCCCTGGGTGGAGGGGACGCATTCCTGGGTCGAGCCCACGGCGATCAACTTGATGGCTCTGAAACGGAGTGGCCAGGGAGATCATCCTCGCAGTCGCGAGGCGGTGGCCATGCTTGTTGATCGGGTTTTGCCCACCGGCGGGTGGAATTACGGCAACCGGATCGTATTGGGTAACACCCTTCGACCGCACGTGCAACCGACCGGCTTGGCCCTGGCGGCTTTGGCGGGCGAACCGACGGCCGCCCACGCCTGTGAACTATCGCTGACCTATTTGCGGCAAAGTCTTTGCGATCGGACGACCACCGCATCGCTCTGCTATGCCCTGATCGGGGCGGCCATGCACGGGTATCGTCCTCCGCAGGCCGAACGTTGGCTTGAGGCTGCTTATCGTCGAACACTCGCACGCGATGCCTCGCCCTACAAGCTGGCACTGCTGATTCTGGCTGCTTCAAGGCTGCCTTCTCCGTGGTACGCGTTGAACGAGGTAACGCAATGAGTTTGTCCGACGAGGTCTCCGCTGGTCCTTCTTCTTCGGCCCCCAAGTTGGATCGCCGCTGTCTGCTGGTTGGGTCGGCCGCGGCCGCCGCCGGTGTGATCGGCGTTGCCGTCGCCCGCCGGTTGTGGCGGCAGCAGCCGGTATTTCTGGCCCGCGATCAACGCTACGACGGTCCTTTGACCCAGACGATTCGCGAGGGCTTGACCGCCGTTGGATTCGACGCGGCCTGGGTACGTGGGCGGCGGGTACTGCTCAAACCGAATCTGGTCGAGCCGTGTCGGCAATCGCCGCACCTGACAACCCATCCGGCGATCGTTTTGGCGGCGGCCGAGGTCTTTCGCGGCTGGGGTGCCGAGGTCGTCGTCGGGGAGGCGCCTGGCCATGTGCGCGATACGGAAATGGCCTTGGTCGAGTCCGGCTTGGATGAAGCACTCACTGGCGAGAGGATTCCATTTGCCGATTTGAACTACGAAGAAGTCCGTCTGGTCCCCAATGCCGGCCGGGTAAGCCAACTCGAAGGGTTCTATTTTCCCCGCAGCATCCTGGAAGCCGATCTGGTCGTTTCGCTGCCAAAGTTGAAAACGCACCACTGGGCCGGCCTAACCGCTTCCCTGAAGAATCTCTACGGGACCCTACCTGGGGTCGTCTACGGCTGGCCGAAGAATGTGCTGCACCATGCGGGGATTCCCCGCACGGTGGTCGATATCGCCGCCAGCGTGCCGCGAACCATCGCGATTGTCGACGGGATCCTTTGCATGGAAGGAGACGGGCCGATCATGGGAACCCCCAAGCCAATGGGACTGGTTGCGGTGGGCCTCAATCCGACCGCCGTTGATGCGACCTTGGCCCGAATCATGGGCCTTGATCCGCACAGGGTACCTTACTTGGTCTTGGCCCACGGTCGGCTTGGCCCGATCGCCGAGCACGAGATTGTCCAGCGCGGCGAGTCTTGGGAGAAGCTGGCAAGCCCCTTCACTCTTCTTGATGACCCGCATCTCCAGCGGTTACGTGCCGTTCGTGTCTGACGTCGGACCCAGTCGCTGACGGTCTCTTTGTTCGGTCATCACCCTGCGCCTATGACAGTCCGTCGCATCGAGCAAATTGTCCCGGGTTGTCCGAAACGCCAAAGGGTGGCTGCGAGGTTCTCTTCTCGATGGAATGTGAGTTGCAGCAGGATGCCGTCAGGCAAGACGTGATTGGTCTGTCTTTCACTTGAGAACAAGGAGATCTGTCATGAACAAGACACGGTATTGGATTGCGGTGATCGCCCTGATTCTGTCGGTCGTCGGTGCAATCAACTGGGGACTTGTGGGGCTATTTGGGGTGGACCTCGTGGCCTCACTCTTTGGCGGAGCAGAAGAACCTGCCTCGCGGCTAGTCTACATTCTTGTTGGTCTGGCGGGGTTGACCCTGTTGGTTGTTACCCCCCTCTGGTCTATGGAACGCGAATACGGAAGACCCTCGACGCCGGTTCGCACCTAGCGACTACACGACACACCAGTGATCGTTTGCGCTCATTCCGAAGCCGCGCTCAATTCTGTTCGCTAAATGCCGATAGTAGGATTAGCTTAGAAAGCGGGGCCCTACCTTTCGCGAGAGTCTCCACAACCCCTAAGCCGGTTGGCCGAATCGGTATAGACGATCAGACTATCTGGATTCTCGCGACATAATAGATGAGGAAGGTGCCAAATGGCGGCTTCGGGATGTGTGCTGATTGCCGACGACGAAGCAGCCTTCATGCTCGCCACCGCCGAACTCTTGCGCAAGGAGGGGTATCATTGCGAATGCGCACCGGATGCGCACCAGGCAATCGGGATGTTGCAACAGAAGCGGTATGACGTGTTGATTTGCGACGTCATGATGCCCGGGAATGAACAGTTGCGGGTGGTGCAAATCGCGCAGGAGTTTGTCCCAGGTATGCCTGTTATTCTGGTAACAGGCTGCCCCTCAATTGAGACGGCCGTCGGATCACTCCAATTGCCTGTGCTCGCCTATCTGACCAAACCGATCGATTACAAAGAGCTTCTTGCACAGATTCGCACGGCCGCCGGGTTTTCCCACAATTATCTGGTCCTTTCCGACGTCTGCCGGCACTTGCGCGAGTGTTTCCAGAGTCTAGAAGCTGCACGGGACCGGAGACTTGCACTGACGCGGATGCATTCGTCGACATCTGTTGTCTCGCCAATCGTTCTCCGGCTGCTTGCTTCTTGCCTTTCGGAACTCGTCCAACTACAAAGCGATTTGTCTTCAGGGGAAGAGCCATCCCTGCTATGCGAATTATTGGACTGCCCCCAACAGAGGACTTGTCGCCACGCCATCGAGGATACGATCGACGTCTTGCAAAAGACGAAGAGTACGTTCAAATCTAAAGACTTGGCGGGGTTACGCTGCCGGTTGGAGGAATTGGTGAAAAATCCTCCCCACTTCTCCCACTCTTCCCAATCGCGTGCTACTCTTCTCTAGCAGTCGAAGGAGTTCCTGTCGGGTTGGGACCGGCGAGGAACGAGTTCCTTGAGACGTTGGGGCCACTTAACGGTCACCCCACCGGTGAATGGACTCTCCCATCGTGCTCCGAGGAACGCCTTAATTGGCAGGAACCGACCTGTTAGTTGAAGGCACAGTTGGAACATGCCTCTTCCCGCAGGAGGAGTCGTTTTTCGATTGTGCCTTTTTTGTTGGCGTTTATTAAGACAACTCGTGGGCTTTGGTCTTCCACCTAGTAGTAGAAGGAGTGGTGCTCTATGCATTGGTTCTACAATTTGAGCACGATGAGAAAGCTCATCCTTGGTTTCCTGACCGTGGCGGCCGTTGCAGGAGCCGTAGGGTTTATGGGCATCTCGAATCTGGCCACGATGAAAGGGATGCTCGACCAGATGTACCAGCGGGAGCTGCAGGGACTGTCGCAGATCAAGGAAGTCAATGTCCAGATCATGTACATTGCCCGCGAGATTCGCGAAGCGATCATCACGCCGGACAAGTCGCAGGTCCGGAAACATCGCGAAAATTGCGACAAGTATTTTGCGACTCTCCAGGAGAACATGAATGCTTTCGAAAAGGGCTTGACGACGGAGGCTGGCAAGAAGGAGTTTGCCAATCTGAAAGAAGCCTTGCCGGTTTACCAGAAGTTGGTAGACCGGATGCTCGAATTGACGGCGGCCAATCAGAGCGAGCAGGCGGTTGCGGCTCTCCGCGAAGCGGGACCGACGATCAAGCGGATGTTTGAGGCGCCGGCAAACCTCGTCAGGATGAAAGAACAGGTGGCCGAAAAGAGGCTTGCAGATTGTAGCGACGCCTATGCCAGTGCCCGGACGATGCTCGTGAGTATCAGTATTGGTGCCGTCCTCGCCGCGCTGGGGCTTGGGGTCTTCATTGCCAAGACGATTGCTAATCCGCTGAACCGGGCGGTCCAGGTGTGCGATGCCGTGGCCAGGGGCGACTACAGCCAGCGGCTCAATGTCGACACCCGAGACGAAGTTGGCCAAATGGCCAAGGCCCTCAACCAGTCGATTGACGCAACCGTCCAACTGTTGGACGACGTCAAGCAGGCTGCCGCGCGGGAGCAGAAGGCCCAAGCCGAACGGGTCGAGATGGAACGACGCCAGCGCGAAGAAGAGCAACGTCGCCAGGCTGAAGAGGCCGAGAAGGAACGCCAGCGTGTAGCGGCCGAACAGAAGCTCAAGGAAGAGCAGGCGGAACGAGAACGCCAGCAAGCGGCCGAAGAGAAACGCAAGGCCGATGAACTGCGCCGTAAGGTGGACGAACTCCTGAAGGTAGTCAACGCGGCCGCCCAGGGCGATCTCACGTCGCGAATTAACATCCAGGGCGACGAGGCGATCGACGAACTGGCCGCGGGAATCAAGAAGATGCTCGAGGATCTCTCTGGCGTCATCGGCCAGGTGGCCGAAAGCGCCTCGCAGTTCAACGAGGGCTCGCGGGTAATCGCGGAAAGCGCGCAGACCCTGGCCTCGGGTGCCCAGACGCAGAGTTCGAGCGTCGAAGAGATGACTGCTTCCATCGAGGAACTGACCCGCTCGATCCAAGGGGTCAAGGAGAACGCCCAGGAGGCCGACCAAATCGCTCGCAAGGCCAACAAGCTGGCCGAAGAGGGGGGCACGGCCGTGCAGAAGTCGATCGAGGCGATGGAGCTGATCCGCACGAGTTCCACCCAGATCTCGGAGATCATCCAGGTGATCTCGGAGATTGCCAGCCAGACGAACCTGTTGGCCTTGAATGCGGCGATTGAAGCGGCCCGGGCTGGCGAGCACGGGATGGGCTTTGCCGTCGTGGCCGACGAGGTCCGTAAGCTGGCCGAACGGAGCAATCAGGCAGCCCGCGAGATCTCCACTTTGATCAAGGAATCGACCCAGCGAGTGGAGGAAGGAGCCCAACTGAGCGCGGAGACGGGCAAGTCGCTCAGGGAGATCATCGAGGGGGTCGAATCGACGGCGGCGAAGATCGCCGAGATCGCCACGGCCACCATTCAGCAGGCAGCCAATGCCGACGAGGTCTCCAAGGCGATCCAGGGCGTGGCCCAGGTTACCGAGCAGGCGGCTGCCGGCAGCGAGGAGTTGGCCTCGTCGAGCGAAGAACTCGGGGCCCAAGCTTCAGCCCTCCAGCACATCGTCAGTCGTTTCAAGACGAACTGACCTGAACGGGCGACTCTCCCTTTTCCCCGCAGGCCTCACGTAGCGGCATCTCCCCTCTCGCCGTTACGGGTGGCCTCGGGGCCTTTCTTGGGGTTCTTCCCCGAACCTCGAAGAGAATCTAAAATCAACGAGTGAGGGGTTAGTCTCATGGCCGAAACGCCAGCTTGCGTTGAGTCCTGACAAGGCGCCGCTTGATGCAACTTGTGATCCAAGGTGTGGTTGGACTGTTGGCCGGTTTTCTGGGCGGATTGCTGGGGATCGGCGGATCGGTGATCATTATCCCCGCATTGATCCTCTATCTGCGTCAGACGGATAGCTATACAGGTTCGGCCCAGCATCTGCTCCAGGCGGCAGCTATGATCTGTAACGTGTGCATTGCTGCTCCCGCGGCCTTGGCCCACTTGCGAGCCAAGGCAGTCATGCGACCGGTGGTCGTCGTGCTGATTCCCACAGCCCTGGTGGGGATCGGCCTCGGTGTGACGACCAGCAACTGTTCCGCCTTTGCCCGCCAGAATGGCGCCTATTTGGCCATGATCCTGGCTGGATTTCTCCTCTATGTGGCGGGCTACAATACTTGGTCGTTCTTCCGCTGCCCCAAAACCGAGCCCCTTCGCGACGATTGGGCTCCCAGCCCCTGGCGTGTTGCCGCAGTTGGATCGCCAATGGGATTCATTGCTGGCTTGCTTGGTGTCGGCGGCGGAATCCTTGCCGTGCCGATGCAGCAGATCGTTTTGCGGATCCCTTTGCGTCGAGCGATTGCCAATTCCGCGGCAACAATCCTCTGCGTCTCCACCATGGGCGCGGTCTACAAGAATGCCACACTGGCGAGCCACGGGATCTCGATTTGGAACTCCGTCCAGTTGGCAGCCATGCTTGTGCCAACAGCCATGTTCGGAGCTTACCTGGGCGGACGACTCACTCATGTGCTTCCCCGAAGACTTCTGGTGATCAGCTTTATCGTTTTCATGGCGACGATCGCGTTGTTCACGTTCAACACTGCTTGGACGACCGTCCATGGTGCAGGCTTGAAAGGCGTCGGCAACGATGGAGGCCCCCCCGCTGCCGGCGAGTCTGTGAAGGGGCACGCCCTGTCAAGGAAGCCTGTTGAGGACTGCCGTGGCCAAGAGCCGAACTCAATCGCATGATCGCGTCTGCCAACCGACGACGTCTCCCGCACGTCTGGCCATGGGCACGGTTTGGTGTGCCGGCCCGATTCTAGCGGCTTTGCTGGCTACGGCGACAACGCTGGCCACGTTGGCGCCAAGCACGGGCGGACCGGGAATCACCTGCGATGAGTTGTACCACGTGGCCACCGGTAAACGGTTGGTGATGGCCCTTCGGCAGCAGGGGGTGGCCTTCTTGGCCCCAACCAATATTGCGAGGAACTTTCCCTGGACGCCCGACGGGCCACCGGTGCATCCCCCCTTGGGTAATTGGCTGTTGGGAATCACGCATCATCTGTTCGATCAGGCCCCGGACGATCCGGCGGCCCTCTCGATCGTGGCGGCAAGGTTTGCCCCGGCTGTGATGTTTGGACTCCTGGTGTTAATGGTCGGCCTCTGGACCGCTCGCCGCGAGGGCTCGTTGGCCGGCACCGTGGCTGCGGCCGCAACGGTCTTGGTGCCCCGCGTGTTTGCTCATGGTCATTTCGCCGCCCTCGACATGATCACCACGTTCTTCTTTGTTGCTGCCGTTCTGACCATCCTTGAGGCAGAGCTCCGCGGGCATCGTCGGTGGCATTTCGCCCTGTCCGGCATGGTCTGGGGCTTGGCCATGCTAACCCGGCTTCATGGCGTGCTTTTGCTGGTGCCTGTGGGAACGTGGCTAATCGCACGAAGAGTCTGGCGACGACGATTGGGAGTTGAAGACCGTACGGCCACTCAGCGGGGCATCCTGGGAATGAGCCTGTGGCTTGGGGCTGGGCTGACAACACTCTTTGTCGGCTGGCCATGGTTGTGGCTGTCGCCACTGGCACATCTTGGGCAGTATGTTCGTACGGGAGTCCAACGCCAGGCAATCCATGTGTTCTATGCCGGACAGGTCTGGGCTGATCATGCCGTTCCGTGGCACTATCCGCTGGTTTTGTTTCTTGTTACCCTGCCGTTAGGATTTCTGGCCCTGGGAATCGTTGGGCTGTGGACCAAAGGCCGCCCCTCCCAACACGCCGAAGGCTTCCCATTTCTGATCGGCTCAATCGCTTGGGTGTTGCTGGTCTTTGCATGGCCGGGAACCCCCGTATATGACGGGGTTCGGCTGTTTCTGATGGTCTTCCCTCTCTGGGCGATCTTTGTTGGCCTTGGAGCCCGGTGGTTCTTTGAACATCCCGGTTGGGGCACAATCTCCCCACGAATTCGGCAGATCGCCCTAGGATTGTTGGTTATCAGCCAAGCCACGGGAATCGTACTCTATCATCCTTGCCAATTGAGCCACTACAGCCTTCTGGTCGGTGGATTATGGGGTGCCGAGCGACTAGGCTTTGAAGTCACGTACTGGGGAGATTCCGTGACTGAATCGATTTTGGCTTCGGCCGCACGCGAGTCTGCTGAAGGGCCGATCGTCTTCGGGCCCAGTCTTGCCCCCTTCCAGGCGCCCGGGATTACGATTTCCTCCCCCTCCCTGGCAAATCGCGGTCTCTACTTGGTTGAGTGGCAAGGGGAATCATCTTCCCCCCCGGAAGAATGCCGTTTGGGGCTCTTCTACCACCGGAAGGCGGATCTTGCCCAAATTCCGGCCTGGGTTTGGGAGATCAAACCCTGCGAAGAGTACAAACGACAGGGGGTCTGGTTGACGCGACTTGTCCGGCTACCAGCTGGTCCGCCTGATAGAATCGGTACAGATTCGAGAGAGGAATTTGGAGGGGGGCGTCCTCTCGACGGACGGTTTGGACCAACTACAATAAAGGACGATTAGCTGAAGGGGGTTGTCAACGGCCGCCAACAGAAATCGTCTGTCACACCCGTTGGATTGACAAAGCGAGACCACCCGTCGGTCCGCCCATTGCCTGCCCTTCCCCAGGACTATGCCGCCGCTTTTGCTGCCTTTCCGGACGTTACAAGCGTTTCAATTGACGCAGATTCCCGGGAGACAGCACAGACTGGTGCAGAAATGGAGTACCCGATGGCCATCGGCCTGGTGCTGTGACGATTGAAGGAAAAGAGGACGAAAAGGGCATCGGGAGAGGCCGAGGCCTTGTGACCAAAGGGAAGACTGCATTGATGAGCCAAGGGATCCAAGACGGCCGAAAAACGCCCCGCGAACTTCAGACGCTGTACTCCACCATCTGGGGGGATTTGGGGCAAGTTGAGGATCGGCTCCGCGCTGAGCTTTCCAGCAAGTTTCCCTTTATCGATCAGTTGGCCAAGCACGGTTTTCGGCTCGGCGGAAAGCGATTGCGGCCCGCCCTGGTGCTGTTTTCCGCCAAGGCATCCGGGAACCTCAAACCGGAACACTATCCGCTGGCCGCAGCGGTCGAACTGGTCCACACGGCTACGTTGATTCATGACGACGTCTTAGACGAGGCCACGTTGCGCCGGCATGTGGAAACGGTTAATGCACGGTGGGATAACGAAGCGAGTGTCCTGTTGGGGGATTACCTGTTCGCTCTGGCGGTCGAACTGATTAGCTCGGTTGACAGCGTGTATGCCTGTCAAGTTATCGGTCAGGCAACCAAGGCCGTCTGTCAGGGCGAATTGCGGCAGGTGGCTAGCCGTGGCAATTACGACCTCGATGAAGAGGAATACCTCGAGATTATCGCGGAAAAAACGGCCGCATTGTGCGCCTGCTGTTGTCAACTGGGGGCCCACTATGCGGAAGCAAAGCCCGACGCCACCAACGCGCTCACAAACTATGGGCACTGCCTCGGGGTGGCGTTTCAGATCGTCGACGATCTGTTGGATGTGCAAGGGGACGAAGCCCAGACCGGTAAGTCGTTGGGCACGGATCTGATCAAACAGAAGGCTACCCTGCCGTTGATCCGCGTCTTAAGCCAGATCGACAAGCCGCAACGCGCGGAACTGATTGCCCGGCTGTCGGCAATGCCCGACGCTCGTCGCGAAACGCTTCGCACTTGGCTGGATCGGACGGATGCGCTCGCCTATTGCCAGCAAAAGGCGGCCTGGTACATTCGCCGGGCTAAGGAAGAACTCAAGGTTCTGCCAGCGTCTCCTGCCCGAACAGGGCTCGAACAACTGGCCGACTTCGTTATCACCCGGCAGCACTAGCATCGCCTCATCTTCTACCGTGGCGGCCGAGGAGACTCGCTGAGCATCGGCTTCAATTCATCGACGAAGTCGTGCACATCCTGGAACTGGCGGTAGACACTGGCAAAACGCACGAAAGCCACCTGATCCAACCGGCGGAGTTGTCGCATTACGAGCTCGCCCAGGTAGCGGCTCTGGACTTCGGCATCGAAATTTGCTTCAACGTCGTTTTCCACTTCCGTGAGAATCGCCTCGATCTGCGCGTCGCTAACCGGACGCTTCCAGCAGGCCTTTTCCAGACCGGCTTTGAGCTTCTCACGTTCGAAGGGAACGCGGCTGCCGTCTTTCTTGACCACTTTGATCGCGCGGCGTTCGATCCGCTCATACGTGGTGTAGCGACGTCGACATCGATTACATTCACGACGGCGACGGATGGCGAATCCGTCGTCACTTGCTCGGGTATCCAATACCCGGTCATCGTCCACGTGGCAGAAAGGGCATTTCATACGGGAGCGACTCCATTT
>CAZLDQ010000122.1:0-17329 GCA_964558295.1 uncultured Planctomycetaceae bacterium
CGATCTACACAGCGATTCGGACCTGCCCAAGCATGAGCGGCTCAAGAATCACTTTGTCAGCGAGATGCTGGCCGGTCGACTCAAGCCAGGACAGGCCATTCCCACCGAGCAGCACTTGGTGGAGACGCTTGGTGTGGCACGCACCACGGTGCGCCAGGCCATGGCGGCCCTGGAAAACGATGGCCTGATCCGTCGTACGCGGGGCAAGGGGACCTTTGTCGAGTCGGACGTGCGGCGGAAGCTCCAGCGTGGCCAGGACATTTTCGCCCTGGTTGTGCCGGAGACCCTTGCCGGTTTCTACCCGTCGCTCCTGCACGGCTTCGAGTCAGCGGCTAGCGACCTGCGACATCAGACCATCGTTTGCCGGACTGACAACGACGTGACGCGTCAGGGCGACATCGTGCTGCAACTGCTCGATAAGGAGGTCGGCGGCGTGGCGATCGTTCCCACCAGCCAGCCACGCACGGCTGTCTATCAGGTGCGGCAGCTCCAGAAGCACAACATCCCGGTGGTGTTTTGCCACCGTCGCGTGGAAGGCATCACCGCGCCACTGTTGGCCATTCCGTTTCACGAGGTGGGGCGTTTCGGCGGAAGAGTCTTGGCCGAACGAGGGCATCAGCGCGTCGTGTACTTCACCACGCATTGGTCGTCCACGTCCGATGCGTTTCTGTCCGGGTTGCGCGACGAATTGGTGGGCCGCGGCCATGACGCCCAGGTCGAATCGGTTTGCACCGGCGATACGATTGCGTTACAGGAAGAGGCGGTTTGGGATGGGTTGCAGAAGCTGTTCGCCCGGCCCAACCCACCGACGGCCATCTTCGCCAGTTTCGACTCGATTGCCGAGATGATCTACCTGCTCCTGCCTCGTTTGGGGCTGCGCGTGCCGGACGACGTCTCGCTCCTGGGCTTTGGCGGAGCCTGGCGCGAAGGGGCCCTGGTGCGGCGTCTGACATCGGTGGTTGTCGACGAGATTGCCACCGGCCAAAAGGCCGTGGCCTTATTGCACGAAATGCGTCGCGGCGAACGTCCCCTCGACGATAACGAGGAAATCGTGATGGCGTTGAGTCTCAGCCAAGGCGAGACCCTGGGCTCGCCGGCCGCAAACCCTTGACTTAGCATGGGAGTCTTTCAATGGCATTTCCGCTCACACGTCGGCAACTCCTCTCCGCTGGCGCGGCGACGGCCGCTTGGACCTTTTTGGGCAGGCCCCAACCGGCCAAGGCTGCGGTCCGGGGGATAGTCCAGGAGACAAAGGTCATCAGCCATCAGCCTGACTATTATCACGGTTGGCCCACGGTCATCCGCTGCAAAAACGGTCGCTTGCTGCTGGTCTGCTCTGGGGGACGCGAAGGGCACGTCTGTCCGTTTGGACGCGTCGAACTGATGCAGTCGGACGACGACGGCCGCACCTGGGGCTGGCCGCAGGTGCTTTTGGATACGGCCACGGACGATCGGGATGCGGGCGTGCTGGAAACGGCCAAGGGCTCGCTCCTGGTCACCACCTTCACGTCGCAGGCCTATGAGCAGATCCTTGTCAAGGCGGAGAAGGCGGCTGGATCGAAAGGGGCCTGGCCGGAAGCCCGGCTCAAAGCCTGGTTGGCGGCCCATGGGCGTCTGACGGCCGAACAGCGCAAAGCCATGCTCGGCGAGTGGATGCTCCGTTCCACCGATGGCGGCCAGACCTGGTCTGCCCCGTACCGGACGCTGGTCAACAGCCCCCATGGCCCGATCCAACTGGCCGACGGACGGTTGCTCTATGCAGGCAAGGAACTCTGGACAGGAGAACGCCGCAACGGCGTCTGCCAGTCGACTGACGATGGCCAATCGTGGCAGTGGCTGGCGGCAATCCCCACCCGGCAAGGCGACGATCCCAAGCAGTACCATGAATTGCACGCCGTCGAGACGACCGACGGCCGGATTCTCGTCCAAATTCGCAATCACAATAGGACCAATTCCGGCGAGACGCTCCAGTGTGAATCCTCCGACGGCGGCAAGACCTGGTCTGAGCCTCATTCGATCGGGGTCTGGGGCTTGCCCTCCCATTTGTTACGCTTGGCCGATGGCCGGCTGCTAATGACCTATGGGCATCGCCGTCCGCCGTTTGGCAACCAGGCTCGCGTAAGTGTCGACCAAGGACGCACCTGGTCAGAGCCGATTCTCCTCTCCGCCGATGGCGCGGGGGGCGATCTGGGCTATCCGTCGACGGTCGAATTGGGCGACGGCAGCCTTTTGAGTGTCTGGTACGAGCAGATGAAAGGTTCGCCCCGAGCCGTGTTGCGTCAAGCCCGATGGACGTTGGAAACGTAAACGTGCAACGATAGCACCAAAGGAGGTCAGGCCATGGCCATCGGAAAACCGGTCGCCCCATTCTTCTTCGTTTTGCTGACTGTGGCAGTGTCCCGGGCGGCAGGCCCAATCGACATCGGCTCTCGGTTGGAGCCACTGGTTGACGACTACCTGATCGAGACCCGAAATGGCGTTACGTTGGTCTTACATCAGCCCGTGAGTCGCGAATTGGCCCTTGTGCACGACAAGCCATGGGAGGGGAACGTTTCATGTTATCACGCTGTCTTTCGGGATGGCGACCTCTACCGGATGTACTACCGCGGTTGGGGTTGCGACCTGAAGACGGGCAAGGGGACGCATCAGGCCTCGGTGTGTTACGCGGAAAGCAAAGATGGCATCCACTGGGTGAAGCCCAACTTGGGTCTCTTCGCGTTCAACGGCTCCAAGGAAAACAACATTGTGTGGCAGGGGATAGGCGCAGGCGATTTTGCGCCGTTCCTGGACACCAATCCAAAGTGCCCACCGGACCAAAGATACAAGGCCTTGGGCCTGGGCCCGGGTAAACTGCTCGAAGACCATTTTGAGGATGGTGGCTTGCAGGCATTTCAATCCCCTGACGGGATCCATTGGCGGTTGATACAGGCTGAGCCGGTGATTACCAAAGGGGCATTCGATTCCCAGAATCTGGCCTTCTGGGATCTAACACGACAGTGCTACGTAGAGTTTCATCGCGGTTTCCGCGACAAGTCTCGCGACATTATGACCTCGACTTCCACGGATTTTGTCCACTGGACGGAGCCTGTTTGGCTTGAGTATCCCGGGGCGGAAAAGGAGCAACTCTATACAAATGCGGTGACTCCCTACGCTCGTGCCCCACACATTCTTCTCGGCTTCCCCATGCGATACGTCGGCTCGCGATCGTCACGAAAGGTCGAGGGGGCTCCGAAGGACGCGGGGGCGTTTGATGCCGTTACGGATGGTCTGTTTATGACGAGCCGCGACGGCCGGCAGTTCCACCGCTGGCCTGAAGCGTTTGTCCGGCCCGGTTTACAGGGCGAACGCTGGATTACTCGCAACAATATGACGGCCTGGGGGATTGTGCAAACCAAGTCGGAACTGTCAGGTGCGTCCGAAGAACTCTCGATCTACTCCACCGAGGGTTACTACCAGGGCGCTAGCAGCCGGCTCCGTCGTTTTACGTTGCGATTGGATGGATTCGTGTCCGTGCACGCCAGCAGCCGGGGTGGTGAGATGACAACGCGCCCACTGACATTCGCCGGAAAGTTCCTGAAGATCAACTATTCCACCAGTGCCGCCGGCTCAATCCGCGTTGAAATCCAGAATGAGGCCGGCAAGTCCATTCCTGGGTTCTCGCTGGAGGATTGTCCGGAGATCTACGGGGACCGCATTGAGCAAGCTGTGGCATGGAAACATGGGGGCGACGTGAGCCGGCTCGCCGGACAGTCTATCCGTTTGCGTTTTGTTCTCAAGGACGCGGATCTCTATGCGATCCGCTTTCAATGAGAGAGGAGGTGGAAGGCGAAGCAATTGTTCCAGGCGGGGCGATGGCCATTCGAGTATGGCAAAAAGTATCCTGTAATCGTTTTTTGTACTCTTTCTATCCTGGGAGATGGTCGTGACATTTTCGCTCAATCTGTGGCGTCGGACGATGACATCCGGACAGTCCCGTGGGAATTGCTCCGGGTTTACCCTTGTTGAACTCCTGGTAGTGATCGCGATCATCGGCATTCTGATCGCGATGTTGTTGCCCGCGGTGCAGGCGGCCCGTGAAGCCGCCCGGCGCATGCAGTGTGCCAATAGTCTTAAGCAGATGGGGTTGGCCCTCCACAACTATCACGATACCTATCGGACTTTCCCTTTCGGCGGGCTCTGCTTGGCCTCTTCGGTCGGCGTACGTGCGGGCTTCAATTGGAAGACGGCGATTCTGCCCTACCTTGAGCAGAACAACGTCTATGAGCAGCTCAGTTTCAACCAAACCGTGTACTTCGCTCCCCCTTGGAACGGCAACACTGTACTTCGCCGGCTGCGTGTTACGGCCTATACGTGTCCATCGAACCGATATGATCCGTTCAATGATTCTGACCGCGGTGCATCGGGGAACGGCGCTACGGAGGTAATGAAGCACGATTACTCCGGGCTTGCCGGGGCCTACGATCCCAGTGGAAGCACTGCAAGTAGCTGCAAGCAAACCGCGCGGGGGACGTTCTGTTCCAACGGGATTCTTCCCCCGAACGAACAGAAAGGACTCAACCAAGCTACGGACGGAACCAGCCAGACGATTATCGTCGCGGAACAATCGGGCTCGGTCGGCGTGATCGAGAACGACCGGACCGTAAAGTACCCGATTCGTCCAAATTATGCCGGTGGGTGGGCCGGCCCTGGGACTGCGGCGAAAGTGAGTCAAATGACCAGCAGCAGTACGGACTACTACACAGGTCTCACGACAGTCATGTGGGCGTTGAATGCACCGATGGCCACAACGAGTTCCAGTGACTACTCATATACCGCCAACACGATTCTCAATTCTTCTCACCCCGGCGTGGTCCAAGTGGCGCTGGCCGACGGCAGCACGCGAGCGTTGTCGGAGACAATCGAAATGGATACCCTGCGACGCCTCTGCATTGCGGACGATGGCCAGCCCGTCGGCGAGTTCTAGGCAACTATATCCACTCGGGGTGGTATCTTCTGATACGGAGGATTCGGCAAACGTGAAACGATGTCCACCAGTTTCTCTAATCAGTCTACTTTGGGCCCTGCTGGTCTGCCTCGGCAGTCTCTCTGGCTGTGGCTCTGGAGAAGGTTCGGCGACCGGGAGCGTTTCCGGAACGGTCACCTGCAATGGCAAACCGGTCACTAGAGGGAGCGTCTTGTTTGTCAAGGGAGATAAGGGGGTTGGAGTCAGCAGCCCTTTGGATCATTCCGGTTGCTACCACATCGAATCCCTACCAGCCGGACAGTACGCTGTGGCAATTCAACCACCCTCAGCACCGCCGCCCGAGGCGATCGAGAGAGGCGAAAAGCCCCAGAAGCTAGCCATTCCTGGCAAGTATCTTGCGGGAGAAAGCAGCGGCCTGACCGCGATGATCAAGGAGGGTAGAAACGCGATCGATTTCAAGCTGTAACCATCATGCCCCGTTTTCAAGCAACTGGAGTATTATAGGGATGACGCATAGGTACTGTAAGTGCGTTCCACTCTACTAAATAGCTCCACAGAATACCGAAAGTGCCTGCCGTATCGTCTTGCTCAAAATCGGGGAGAATCTCACGTCGGACCACTTTCTCATTTGTGTGGAGCTATTTAGAGCTTTTGTCGCTCCAGTCCTGTTCCGTGCCAGGCGAGGATTCGTGAATGTCGGAACTCAAGCGTGTGTTGATCGTCGGCGTGGGATCGATCGGTCTGCGCCATTTGCGGTGTTTTCAGAGTACGGGCCGGGTCCGGTTGTCGATTTGCGAGACGGAACCGACCTTGCGGTTGCGCGTGGCCGAGGAGTATCAGGTCGATCACTACGCCGACCTCGACGCGGCCTTGGCCCATCCGTATGATGCGGCCGTGGTTTGTACCCCCGCCCAGGTGCACATTCCCATCGCCATTCACCTGGCCCAAGCCGGGATCCACTTGCTGCTGGAAAAGCCGCTGAGCACAAGCCTGGCGGGGATCGATACGCTGCGTGCAGTTGTCCACGAGCGTCAACTCGTCGCCGCCGTGGCCTATGTGCATCGCGCTCATCCGGTTCTCCAATCCATGCGCGAGGCGATCGCCTCGGGCCGCTTTGGCCGGCCGGTCCAGGTGGTGGCCGTCGCGGGACAGCACTTCCCCACCTATCGGCCCGCCTACCGGGAGATCTATTATCGCGATCGGGCCACCGGCGGCGGGGCGATTCAGGATGCGCTGACCCACGTGCTCAACGCGGCCGAATGGCTCGTCGGGCCGATCGATCGGGTCTTGGCCGATGCCGAGCATCAGGTGCTCGAAGGCGTCAGTGTGGAAGACACGGTGAACGTGTTGACTCGCCACGGTTCTGTGCTCGGGTGCTACAGTCTTAACCAACACCAAGCGCCCAACGAACTGACGATCACCGTGGTCTGCCAGCGGGGGACCGTGCGTTACGAGTCGCACCGGCATCGCTGGAGTTGGATGATCGAGCCTGACGACGCTTGGCACGAGGAGTCGAGCCCGCCGGTCGCCCGCGATGTGTTGTTCACCCATCAGGCCAACCGGTTCCTCGACACGCTGGAAGGCCAGACGCCTCCGCTGTGCAGCCTGGAGGAAGGGATTCAGACGCTTCGCGTTAATCTGGCTGCTTTGGCGTCAAGCCAGGAGAAGACGTGGCAGACGCTCTCGCCTGAAGCTTCTGGAGCGTCGAAGTCGAGCCACGACTCACGCCATGCCACGGAGCGCAAGCGGTCGGTTCGCGAACTCTACGACCTGACCGGGCGCGTGGCGGTCGTCACCGGCGGAACCGGACTCTACGGTCGGCAGATTGCCGAAGCGATTGCCGAAGCGGGAGCCCGAACGTTTATCGCCAGCCGGAATCTCGACAACCTCCGCGTCCAAGCCGAATTGTTTCGCCGAGCCGGGCTCGATGTGACTCCCCTTCAATACGACCAAGCCGACGAGCAGTCGATCCGACAACTGCTTGCCCAGGTGCTTGAGACGGCGGGCCGTGTCGATATTCTCGTGAACAATTCCGTACTGCGTCCCATGCGAGACTGGTCCAATCCGGCCGCCGACTTCGCCCGGAGCATGGAAGTCAACGCCACGGGTCTGTTCCTGATGACTCGGACGTTTGGCGACGAGATGGCGCGGCAGGGCGCGGGGAGCATCATCCAGGTCGGCTCGATGCAGGGGATCGTGGGGCCTGACTTCACCCTCTACGAGGGGCTCCCCTGGAACACGCCCCCCGACTATTTCTTTCACAAAGGCGGCCTGATTCAATTGACGCGCTATGCGGCGGCGAAACTCGGGCCGCACGGCGTGCGCGTCAACGCGATCAGTCCCGGCGGTTTCTATAGTGGTCAGGATCCGCGTTTCGTCGAGCGGTACAAGGCGCGGACGTTCCTGGGACGTATGGCCAATCAGACCGATCTCAAGGGGGCGATCGTCTTTCTCGCGTCTGATGCGTCCGAGTACGTCACCGGCGAGAATCTTGTGATCGACGGCGGCTACACCTGCAAGTGAGAACGTAGCGTGAGCACTCCCCTTGTTCCAGAACCCAACGCAATTCGGCTGGCCATGCTCGGCATGGTCGACGGCAATGGCCATCCGTTCAGTTGGAGTGCGATGATCAATGGGCGTTACGATGCCCAGGCGATGGCCGATTGCGGCTATCCGCTGATTCCCAGGTATCTTGGTGCCGAACCGCCCGAGAACCTGGGGATTTCCGGCGTGCAAGTGACCCATGTCTGGTGCGAGGACCCGGTCCAGGCGGCTAAAGTGGCCCACGCAGCATTCATCCCCAACGTGGTGGAACGTCCGGAGGACGTGATCGGGCATGTCGACGCCGTGATTCTTCCTACCGACCGGGGCGAGGAGCACGCCGAGCGCGCCCGCCCGTTTCTCGAAGCCGGTTTGCCGGTGTTTATTGACAAGCCGCTCTGCGATACGGAAGCCGACCTGCGCCAGTTTGTCGCCTGGCGCCGCGAAGGCAAGGCGTTTCTCTCGACCAGCGCATTGCGCTATGCCAAGGAGTTTGTCGAGGCCAAAGCAAGGCTCGTCGAGACGGTCGGCCAACCCCGGCTCGTGACGATTACGACGCCCAAGAGTTGGGAACGCTACGGAATCCATGCCTTGGAAGCCGTCTATTCGCTGCTCGCACCCGGAGGCTGGATGTCGGTCGTCAACACGGGGACGCCGTCGGCGAACATCGTCCACGCCCAGCATAAGGCGGGAGTTGACGTCGTACTGGCGGCTATCGCCGACATGTCGGGGGCTTTTGGCAAACTCAACGTTTACGGCACGAAGGGCGCGTTGGCCGCGAGTTACGTCGACACGTTCTTTTCCTTCAAGGCTCAATTGGTCGCATTCATCCAGTACCTTCGCACCGGCGAGCTGCCGTTTCCCTTCGAGGAAACGGTGGAGTTGATGAAGCTCCTCATTGCCGGCATCCGCAGCCGCGAAGAGTCGGGCCGGCGCGTCTGGCTGGACGAAATCGAGACTCGTTGACGGGGGCGTTGCCAGGCGATTCCTCGCGGCTCCCCAAGCTTGCTATCGCGGGGCCGGCGGTTGCAATCAGGGAACCCTGAGGATTAGAATTCCTATCAGTCAGCGTCCCTCGTTGGCAGAGCCTGTGGCGTCCGGCACGTCGGGCGACATTCCGGGGGGCCTGCGCGGAGGGTTTGGCGATCAAATGGCTTCCCCTGAAAGGACAGACGCATGTTCTCCGTATCGGTAGTTGCTGGTCGTTTATCGTCGGGGATGCGGTCATTACGTTGGACCGTCATCGCCGTTTCGTGGTGGATACTTGCCGTGGGAAGCTCGGTCCTGGCGGAACCGGCCAGCGGCCCACGCGACCTCTCGGGCTGGTGCGGCGGCATTGGCATCGCCTTTGGCATGCCTTCACGCGATATCGCCGACGTGACCGAGATGGGCTATGAGATCGTTTGGGGGAGCGAGGATCCTCGCGCCATCGAATTGCTTGGCGTCTCGGTGTTTCGCTACTGGAACAGCATCGTGGAAACCTCGCTGAAGGGCTCGGGGTATGACTTCAGCGGGATGGCCGACAAGGACGAGGCCGCGAAGCTGGCTTTCGACGCATGGATGCAGCGTGTCTATGGCGTGAAGGGACTCTCGAAGTACGCCAAAGTACGCTATAACCCGAAGGGAGCTTATGGCGACGTGGCTGGCAGCATGGATTTGTCGTCCGAGAATGAACTGGTGAAGGCCGTGATTGCCAGGTACCTGCAAGGGTTTGACAAGGACGGCATCACCCACGGCGGCATCGGTCTGGATAATGCCGGCAAGGTGCCTCAGGAGTTTCTGGAAACGCTGGCTCGCCGGTTGAACGCGCGTGGCTTGGGCATCGCCGCGAATGGCTGCCCGGACCAGTATCTCACCTACATTGATTTCTTCGGCAACGAGGGCTTTCCGTTTTCCATCCCCTACGCACGCCATGCGCGAGAGAAGGGCCTGCGCGGCATCTTGGGCGAGTTCACCATGCAGCATCTCTCCGGTGGCGAGTTGGATGCTTACCTGAAGAACAAACTCTTCAACGGGATCGTCTTCTTCGGCTACACGAATGGTGGAACCGCTGCTGGGGCCCGCTACTCGGCCTACTGCTCACGGCCCGACGTGTACCACCATCAGCGTTGGGTGCTGCGCAAGTTGGTCCCGATTTCCCGCGCGGTTCAGCGGGCTGGTCGCCAGAAGGAGCCGGGGGCGAAGCTGGCGTCGGCCGCAGCTCCCGTCAGCGAAGCCGTCGCGTTGCCGTCAGGTGTTACGGTGGACGCCGAGGGCAAGGTGAAGGAACTCAAACGACGTGAGGCAGGACTCGATCGCATCACCGGACGAACGTCGGCGACGTCGCCGCTCGTTGTCCGCTATGGGAACGACATTACCAAGGGCATCTTCCTCTTCATCGACTCTGGACAGCCGGAAGAAGTGGTCTGTGACGTGCAGAAGCTGGGGCTGGGCGAGGACGTCCTGGTCTTCGACGAGTTCGCCGGACGAGTGCTTAACGGGAAACTCGCCGCCGGCGCTTTGACGTTCAAGACCGTTGAGGGCCCAAGCGTGGTGCAGTTGGGGAGTACGACTGTTGTGGCAAAAAACGTCCTGGCGCGGACGGCCGAGGGCCTGCGCCTCCAGCTCACGCAGCGGGCGCTGGATCGCAAGATGGGGATTCATTTTCCGCACAAGGCATGGTCGCGGTTCTGTCAGGCCGGAAAGTGGGACGCCACCGTGGCCCACACCGGCAAGAGGAGCTTGGCGTTGATCGGCGGGACCTATACCGCCACAATGCCCCAATGGAAGTACTTCAACCGCCAGGGCGCAGCGCAGTTCGTTTCGCTGAATCAGACCACGCCTCAGCCTATTCGGTTGCGAGGCTTCAGCAAGGCCCGAGAGGTTGTCGCATCCGAGGAAGTCTTGCTCGATACTCCGGCCGCTCGCCGTCGCCACTTCGACGCCCGCGAGGGGCACATCTACGGTATGCATCTCTACCTGGACTACCAGGACGGCCAGTGGCCCAGCGTGCACACCGTTCTCTTCTCGCCGGGGACACACGACTGGGAGGAGAAGAGCATCCGCGTGGAACCTGTTCGTCCGGTAAAGACGGCCATGGTATTGCTCGAATTCCACCAGCCCCAGGGCGCTGCATGGTTTGACGATCTGACGCTTTCCCATGGAGAAGGGCCTGAGCACAACCTGTTGGCTGCCCCCAGCTTCGAGGAGGAAGACTCGGCCGCCGTTCAGGCCCAGGCGATCAGCGAGGAATATGAGAAGCAGGTGCAGACGCTGCTCAAGGCGGTGGATGCTGCCGCGAATTCGTCCAACCCGGCCGACTTGCTCGCGGCGATCAGACAACAGATCGACACCCTGGCCGCCTCGGTGACCGATAAGGGGTTGGCGTCTTACTTCCCCCGCGAGCTTCGCGACCTGGACGATGCAAGGGAGAAGCTCAGACTGTGCACACAGCTTCTGGCTGAGCGAAGGTAAGGACGCTCGATGCTTGAGTGGCAGGGATGCAATAGAATTCCGTGTACGCCACCGATTGGGAGGGCCGTCGCCTCCCAACCGCCTATCGGTAAAGGATAAAGTCGCGCGCCAGGAGTGGCAATTCGGATCGATCGGCTATACTGTAGTGTGGATTGGCTTTGCTCAGTCCTGTTCTTCACCCTTAGGAGATTCCTATGCTTCGCACCTTGACGTTCCTCCTTTTGGCCGTATCTTCCCTCAATGCCTTGGCTGCCGAGGAGCCGCAACTGGCCCCTGCCGAACCGGCCGACATGATTCGCATTTTCAACGGAAAAGACCTGACTGGGTGGGACGGCGATCCGCGGCTTTGGTCTGTGCGCGACGGCGTCATTCACGGCGAAACGACTCCCGAACAACCGACCAACGCCAACACGTTTCTCATCTGGAAGGGGGGCACAACGAAAGACTTCCAACTGCGTCTGTCGTTCCGTTTGGACGAAGCGAACAACTCGGGAATCCAGTACCGGTCTAAGCACATCACCGAGGGCAAGGTCCGGAACAAGTGGGTCGTGCGCGGCTATCAGCACGAGCTTCGTAACGAGACCACGCTACCCAACGTCTCCGGCTTCATCTACGACGAAGGCGGAAAACGCGGACGCATTTGTCTAGCTGGCGAAAAGGCCACCTGGGGCGCGGATGGTAAAAAGCAGGTCAACGGCACGTTGATCACTGCGGAAGAGTACAAGAAGCTGTTCAGACTGGACGACTGGAACGACGTCGTCATCATCGCCCAAGGGAATCACATCCAGCACTATCTCAACAACCGGCTGATTCTCGATTTCACCGACAACGCCCCGGATCTGGCACTTTTGGACGGCATTTTGGCCTTGCAACTCCATGCAGGCAAACCGTTCTGGGTGGAGTTCAAGGACATCCGCATCAAGGAGATAAAGTAGCCCGCCTGGCTGGCACCAGTCGGCAAGACTCCTTGAGGGCCCGCGTAGAAAAAAGACGAGCCCTTCGTGGAATGAGACTGCCCCCGCGGTACGCCTTACTTGGCGGCCGCGGGGGATTCTGTGGCGATGCCCAGCCGGGCGGCGCGGTCCAAGCCGAAGACCGTCTGCCGGGTGCCTTGCGTGAACCCCTTGCCCATTCCACCCGTGTGTCCTGCGAGTTCCTCTCCCACCATTTCCCGCCAAAAAGCCGCGTAACGTGGCTCGTGGGTGAACTCATAGGCTGCGGCGACAAGCTCCGCGTTCATCAGGCAGGTGACGCCGCGATAGCCGGTACGCCGGTACTTTTCGCAGTTGGTAATGTAGCGGAAGCCTTGCCCGGGGATCCAGCTTTCGTTCATCAGCCAGTCGGCGCCGCGCACGAGCATCTGCCGCACCTCGGGTCGATCGAGCGGCTCTTCGTCCAGGTAGCGGAGAATGCCGAACGACAGTACGCCCACGGCAAAGGCCTTGCCGCCATAGGTGGGCACGTTGTCGGTTTCGTTCAGCGGCGGCCAGTGTGGCCAGCCGCCGGTGGTCGGGTCTTGTCGTTCTTGTACACGTTCGATGATCAGTCGGGCGGCGTTCAGATAGTAGGGATTGCCCGTGAATCGGTAGGCGGTCACGGCATTGATCAGCGGCCAAGCGGCGGTCCGTTCGATGCTGAAATCGAACCGCGGGGTGAGTTTTTCGGCTTGGTTGGTACACACTCGGTCGGCCACGTCGCGGAGGAACCGATCGCCCGTGAGCGCCGCATAGATCCAGTTCCCCTCCTGGAAGATGTGCCCCTGGCGATCGATGGCCCCTTGCAGCATGTTGGCGCCGTAAAGGTCCAAGTAACTCTCCAGCCGTTTGTCGTCGGGATAGCGTGCACGAAGTACGTCGGGCTTCAGCGGAGTGCCGACGTGGTTGAAGCTATGCTCGTAGACCAAGCCATTGAGGTCGGCGGCCCCCGGCCCGTGCAGCGTGTCGACGCTGCTCACATGCCGGGCCATTTCCAGCCCGCGGAGGAAGTAGCGGCGGTCGCCGCTCCGCATCCACTGCACGGCCGTGGACCACGCCATGTCGTATTCGCTGTTACCGTAGTTGAGCACGCGCTCGCCGAACCAGTCGCCAAAATGCATCCAGCCGTAGGTACGCTGCTGTTGCCGATCGTCCAAGCTTTTCTGGAAACTGGTCTCATAGTAGCGTTCGTACTGTTCCCACTTGCCGGGTGTCTGGGGAAAGATCGGACGTCCCAGGACGCCCGTCGCACAGAGATACGCCGGAGGGGCTTGGGGCACCAGGGGCTGAGCCGTCCAGGCGGCCAACCGTTCTGGCTGGTCGCCCGGATTGTGCTTGACCCAGACTTGGCGGCGGATGAGTTGCCCGCCGTTCACGAGGTACTCTCCGTCTTGACACCAGGCGTAGAGCTTGCTGAACTGCTTGAGGCTGGCCGGATCTTGGTAGGCGTTTTTGGATAGCGGCGGTAACAGATCAACGCGGAGTCCCTCCGGTGTGATGGCCAGACCGTTGGGATAGGCTTCCCAGAAATGCGGCACCCAGATGGCCATTTGGTGCTGGTTCGATTGCAGCACCGCTAAGCCAGTGGCTCGTTTGCCCTGCTCGCAGCCCGAGGGGGTCTCAAGAAGGAAGTGATCGTCGCGATCCTGGATCAGCGACAGGCCTTTCCCGGTGATGGGGCGTAGCGGCATGCCTTCAAGCGAGCCTTGGATGGGGCCCAGCGGTCGAAAAGCGAGGAGACTGATGGAACGCAACGTGCGAAAATTCCGGGGTTTCTGGTCGCTGCTGACCGAGATGTCCCAACCGTGCAGGTTGCCTTTCCAGAGTTGCCACCGCACGAGGTACGACCAATCGGCTGGGCCTTGGGGACCGAGCAAGGGGCCGCCCCATTTCACGACGGCGTGAACCGGCCCGTTGCTCTCCACGGCAAAACTCGCCGGATCAGCCGGCCCGCAGGTGAGCCCGACGCCCTGGCCATCGACCACTTGCAGGCCGCCCATCGGGGAGCTGCGATCCTTGCTGATTTCCAGGGAGCTTCCCTCGGCAACGAGTCTCCAGGCTTGTGGTGTGTCGTTGACAGTCAACAGCGGCACGTCCGCGGCCGCGTGGGGCCAGTCCGGCTTGGATTGCAGGCGATAGGTAACCGCTTCGGGCCCGGTGTCGGCCAGGAAACTCAGCACGGCCCATTTGACGCTGCCGTCGGGCCAGCGAGAGAACAACTCGGCTTGCAGCGGCACAGGTTTGTTCTGCGGGTCGAACAGGCGCAGGTCCTCGACCCTCGCCAGCCGGCCGCGGCCAAAGGGCATCCCGATCTTGGCCGGCCAAGCCGAACGCGGGTGTTCCGTCGGTTCGGCCACCTGCAGGAGAATCGTGTCGGGCACGGTTGCCGGCGCGACCGGTGGAGCCGCCTGGAATCGCAGCACCTCGGAAACGACAGGATGCCCGCCGTGCTTGGTCACGATGCGTGCCTGGTACCCCTTGCCTGGCATCAGCCCCGTCAACTGCACGCGATGGTTGCGCCCCCGATATGCGTTCGGCTCGGTCTTGTGCTCAAAGCCGCCGGTTCCGTATTCCACGCAGCCGGTTTCCATGAGGCGGTTGGTGGTCCAGCAGAGATCCACCTTGCCGGGCGTTTCACACCAGGCGGCCAGATGCTCGCACCGGGGCTGGGGCAACTCGATCGGCACCGTGGCCAAAAGCAGTTGGTCTACACGGCAGGCGGCCTTGCCCACACAAGTGAAACCCAGCCGATCGCCAACCGACAGATCCAGGGGCTGGCAGAAGCAGAACAGGGCCGGCTCGTCTTCCGTGCCGGTGGCAGCGATGTGCCCCACCTTGCGCCCGTTGACCGTTACGGACAGTTCCTCCATGCTGGCCGCCACATCACTCATGGCCAATGCGGGCCAATAACGGCCGGCGGTCTTCACCACGTAGGTGAACGAGTCACCGGGCTTGGCGCCGAGCAGCCGCCCGCCGTTGGCCTCGCGCACAAAACCTGATAGCTCCAGATCGCCGATGAACACCCCAAAGCCCCGCTTGCCCGAGTTGAGCCAATACTCCAACCCGCTGTAAGCCTCCTCGCGACGCACGTTTTCCGAGCATTGGGGCACGGGGAGGAAACGCAGATAGTCGTAATAGGCTGGGCCAGGATTGTCCTCCGGCGCGGCGAAGCGGTCGTCGATCCATAGCTCGAAGGGCTTGTCGCCGATCAGTCGCCGGCCCAGGTTCAACTCGCCCCCGGCATAGCGTTCCCACTGTCTCCCGTCCAAGGAATAGGCCAAGGGACGACCGGGGGCGCTAACATACACCTGATACCATCCCGGCTTCAAGTCGCGGACTACACTGTGCAGTGGTGGGGCGCCTTCCTCGGGAGTAACGCGATCGGTCTTCACCGACGGCGACGCGAGCACAGCCCCGCCCGATCGCTTCTGGTCGATCCGTTCTTCCCGGGTCCAGAGGTTCCAATGGTCGGCCGTCGTTCGGTCGCGCAGCCAGGCTCCCGTCGGCTTGGAGACCGCTTCGGCCTCGAAGACGATGCCTGGCGGGGTTACCGCGGAGGCCGTCTGGGAACACAGCAACAGGATCCAGCCGAGGGGGATCGACAAGAAGATTGTGCGTTTCATGGCATGCACGGCAGGGCAGGGTGAAATGAATCGTCAGGGAGGTAACCCTTACTATACCACGGTCGCGAGGAGGATGCACGTTCCAGGGCGACGGGGGCCAAAGTCTTCCTGGCAACTGCCGTGCCAGACATCTTGCCTGAATCGTAGCATGAGCGGCCCGCTTGTGTGCTGTACGCCAGGCATCTTGCCTGGCGTGCGGAGGCGGCAGCGAAGGCCTCGGGCAAGATGCCGAAGCTACGGCGGGCGGGACGTCGGCACTGGGATGCCAGGAATCCTTGTCCCCCGGCAATTCGCACTCTTGCTCCCGCAGCGGAGCGGCGTTATAGTGCTCGGGGGGTGTGGTTGGCTGCATGCATCGCAGCCCGAGTTGCTGCGTGGTCGTTTCCGCTTCCGGTTGATCTTTCCGTATCCTCAGAGTGGATCGATGAGTCTTCAGACTTTGTTCGCGTTGCTTCTGCCGATGATGTTCCTTCTAACTGCGGAGGCGTCACGGGCGGCCGAGCCTGTGTCGACCGATTTGGTCGTAGAGAGCTTCGAGACCACGCAGAATACCTCAGGCCTCGTGCGGGAAACGACGTTCTTGCGTGAGGGGAAGGTGTGCGGCCACTGGGAGCGGATGGATAAGACTACCAGTGTCAAAGTGAAGGTGCCCCGGGATTGGAGCCGCTATACGGGGTTCTCACTTTGGCTTTACAACGCCAAGGCCCTTCCCGGTGCATCGTTTGTGATGATTCTCAGCTCGGAGAACACAGCAAGCGACGGTTCGGACTACTACGCGTACCGCTTTGACCTGGGCCGCTGGACGGGCTGGAAACACTTTGTGATTCCGTTTTCGGAAATGGGTACCGCACGCCAGCCGCGAGGATGGGATCAGATCGACAGCCTGCGGTTTACGGCGACCGGCTACGATCAGACGCCCAATCCCGAGGCCGTCGTCTGCTTTGCGGATTTCCGCCTGTTGAAGGTTGCCCGCGTCGAGGGGCCCCGGCTGACGGATGCCGAGTTGTTTGACGCGATCAATCTGGACTATCCCGGACTGGAGACGCTCAAACAGGCCGTCCAACGCAAGGATTGGACGGCCGCGAAACAGGCCTGGCTGGAGCATCTCAAGACGCGTCGCTATCCTCGATGGACGGTTGACTGGCGCGACCGGCCCGCGCCCAAGCCCCAGGCGCCCGCAGGCGGTTCTGACGGCTGGGACTATTATTCTTGCGTGATCCGATTCGACTGGAGCGGCTGGAAGCACTTCCGGTTGGAGAAGAAGGATTTCCATGCAGCGCGCAAGCCCCTCGGTTGGAACTGGATTGATTATGTGAGCTTCACCGCTTCCGGATTCAACCAGACGCCCAATCCCAAGACCGTGGTCTACTTCGATGATATTCGTCTGGTGGGTCCGCAGAAGACGGTCATGCTGGGCGACTTCGAGCAAGGCGTGGGACAATGGACAGGCCTCGAAGCGAGCGACGAGCAGGCTCGCAGTGGGAAACGCTCGGGCAAGTGGCACCAGATGCCTCTTCGCACTTCGATCCGATTGCAGGAGATCCCTAACGACTGGACAGGATTCGATGCCTTGGAGTTCTGGTGCTATGCGCCCGAGGCCACCGGCGCTACCGCCCGGTTGATTCTCAACAGCGATCCGCCGCGGGAAACCGCCGCGGACGAGATCTGCAAACACATCATGCAGGGGCACGATTTTGGCCCCGACATCGATTGGTCGGCGGATCCGAATCACTACCGCGAGTGGACGTATGCCATCAATCGTTTCTTCCACTGGC
>CAZLDQ010000123.1:0-12336 GCA_964558295.1 uncultured Planctomycetaceae bacterium
CTCGCCCCTTGGACAACTCGTCTGGCCGAAAGTGACTTGTTCAACGGGCTGCTAGGACGGCCAGAAGGAACAGTGCGGTGAGTAGATGGCGTTTCATCAGTCTGTCTTCCTCCACGGAATGGAAAAACGGATTTCTCGAGGGAATTGGGAATGCGGGACTGCAGCCATTGGCAGCGGCGGGAAACGGCGTTGTCGCTGTGGGCAGGTGGTTTCGGTGGCAATTGAAGGAAGCGTCTCTAAAAACCACATCTCCTCATTAAGGGGATGCGTCCCCCACGCGATACCGATTGTGGCCTTGGAGAGGGATCGTTGTCAAGCGTTTTTCAGAACGAAACGGAACAGCAGGGCAAGTTACCTCGCCGCACTCTCCCAAGGCAAGAACTCAAGGCGCTTAAGACATACAGGCAAATCTCATGTGTCCCCCTTTAGCCAAGAAGAACCGCCATTCGATGCTTGACGGCACGGGAGCGGGATGACAGAATCCACTATGAAGCAGAATCGAAATCGCTATTTGCAGGAGAACTATGATGAAGAAGACGGCGGTGATCTTTTGGGCATTTTTCGGGGCAGTGTCGGCAGCGGTGGCCGCAGAACAGGGAGTCCCCCAGTTCAAAAAACTGACCCTCTCCGACCAATTCTATTGTGAAGGAGCCTACTACGGCGACTTCAATCGGGACGGCCAGATGGATGTCGTGGCTGGGCCGTTCTGGTTCGAAGGGCCCGAATTCCAGAAACAGCATGAAATCCGTCCGCCGAAGACGTACGATCCCAAGGGATATTCGGACAATTTTCTGACCTACACGGGCGATTTCAACGGCGATGGGTGGACTGACGTCTTCTTCGCTCCTTGGCCCGGCAAGGAGGGCTTTTGGTACGAGAACCCGGCCGACCGAGGCGGCCCCTGGAAACAACACTCGGCCCTCCCAGACGTGAGCAACGAGTCGCCGGTATGGGGCGATGTTACCGGCGACGGTCAACCCGAACTAGTCTACAACATCTCGGGCTATCTGGGCTATGCCACCTACAATCCGAGCAAGCCGAACCAAGCCTGGACGTTCCATGCGGTCTCCGGGGAAAGCAAGCGTTATCAGCGTTATACCCACGGCGTCGGGTTTGGCGACATCAATGGCGATGGGCGTATCGACCTGATCGAGAGCATTGGGTGGTGGGAACAGCCGGCCGAGATTAAGGAAGGCCAGCCCTGGCCCTTCCATCCTGCAGAGTTTGCCGACGCCGCTGCCCAGATGCTTGTCTACGACGTCGACGGCGATGGGCATAACGATGTGATCACCGCCTGGCATTGCCATCACTACGGCCTCGTTTGGCAGAAGCAGGTTCGCCAACCCAACGGCGAAATCACCTGGCAACGGAACGTGATCCTCAAGCCGGAACCAGATCTGAACTCGCCCGAACTGCGGATCAGCCAACTGCACGCCTTTGACCTGGTCGATATCAATGGCGACGGCCTCAAGGACATCCTTACCGGCAAACGGTTCTGGGCCCATGGTCCGAAAGGCGACAAGGAACCAGACGCTCCGGCCGTCGTGTATTGGTTTGAACTGAAACGCGGCGTCCAGGGCCAAGTCGAATATATCCCCCACATGATCGACGACAACTCCGGTGTTGGCACCCAAGTGACGGCCGCAGACCTCAACGGCGATCGTGTTCCTGATGTGATCGTGGGGAATAAGAAGGGAATCTTCCTGCACCTGAGCAAAACGAAGTAGCAGGAATAGCGTGTTGGGCGGGCCCAGCTTGTCAGACCCGCCCAACAATCGGCACGCCGGCACTCTTGGACAAAAAAAGGCAATCCCGTGGAACGTCATTTCCTCAACGCGTGTGTTCTTCTCGTTACGTTGGCGAGCTGCACATCTTCGGTCCTGGCGAATGAGCGTCCTACGGTGGGCGTTTGGAGTTTCGAGGGGAGTCTTGCGGACCGGTCCGGGCGGGGCAACCACGCCTTCGCGTCGTCGGCCTCCTTTGCACAGGGTCAACGCGGCCAAGGCCTGCAGTGCGATCAGAGCCCGGCGGTTGTGCCCGACAGCCCCGAACTGCGGCCTGCCCCCGGATTGCGCATCGAATGCTGGGTCAAGCTTGACAGCCTCGGCACGAGTTGGCAACCGCTGTTGATTAAGGAGCGTGCCTACCAGATCCGTGTGGACCCGCCCCAGGAAGGTGGGCACTTCTCGTTCTTCTTGCACCTAGACCAATGGGAACCGCGGGTCCGTTCCAGACTGCCAGCCAAGACCGGCGTGTGGTATCACCTCGTTGCAGGCTGGGACGGCAAAGAGATCTGGCTCGACGTGGATGGTGAGCGGTCGAGCATGAAACGGTCCGGAATGCCGACACCGTCAAACGAACCATTGGAGTTGGGGCTGTTTAAGGGAGTGCTTGACGAGGTGCGAATCGAAAATCCCGCCGCACCGTTTTCCGGCGTGGCGCAGTGGCTTTTCGAGGGCGATCTGCGCGACTCCTCCACGCATGGGTATGACCTTTCGGGAAAAGACGTCAGCTTCGTGCCCGTCCCAGGCGGACAAGCGCTCAAGTCCGGTTCACGGGCTGTGCACGTGGAGAGCAATTCCAATCTGCAACTTGCTCCTGGATTCCGCATCGATTGCTCAGTCTATTTTGAAAAACTGCCGGTCGAAGACCGCTATATTGTCATCAAGAATGGCGAATACCAACTCCGTCTCAATTCGCAGAAGGAAGGAGGCTGCTTTGCCTTCTTTGTGAATCTGGGGGGGTGGGAGCCGCGAGTCTGTTCGAAGCAGCGAGTGGAGCCAGGCAAGTGGTATCGGCTGACGGCCTGCTGGGACGGTGTGGATTTGACGCTTGATGTCAATGGTGAGCGGAGCCACACTGCTCGGTCTGGGCTGGCGAAGCCCACCGACAATCCTCTCATGATCGGCGGACCGGGGGAGTGGATTGACAACCTGAAAATCGAGAACCCCAGGCTTCCGATGCTCTTGGCACAGCGCACGCGGCAAGAACATGCGATTTTGCTGGTTGGACGATCGGAGAAGCTGACGACACAGGTTCGGAATGTCGGCACGGGCGTCGAACAGGTGACCGTCCAGTTCAAGCTGCCATCCGGTACACGTTGTCTTGGCCCGGTGACCAGCGAATTGGGCCCGCTACCCACGGGAAGCGAGAAAACGATCGAGTGGAGCGTTGTGGCCGACACGGCGGTCCTCGGAACTGCCGAGATCGAACTGACGGCAGCCGGCGCACCGCCGGTGACGGTGAGGCATCCGTTGGTCTTCTTCCCGAACGAGAAGGGACCGCCGGCTTCCGCCTCGGAGAGATTGCCGTCGACGACGGCCGACGGCGGCGGCAAGGCAACGACCTACTACATCGACAGTGTAGCGGGCAGCAATGCCCACGCCGGCACGTCGCCCGATGCGCCCTGGAAGGACTTTTCCAAAATCAACGGCCGTGTTCTCGGTCCCGGCGAGCGGCTTCTCTTGCGACGCGGCAGCGTTTTCAACCAGGAACTGAACATCTCTGCCCAAGGCACTGCCGACAACTGGGCGGAAATCGGCGCCTATGGCACTGGGGCTCGCCCGATGATCCGCCGCAACTGGGACATCGATGATCGCTGTGTCCTGGTGACGAACCCCGAATTCCTGCGGATTCGCAGTCTGGTCGTATGTTACGCAGGCAAGGGGCTGATCGTCCACTACACACAGTCGGGCCATCGTGGGTTGGTGATCGAAGACTGCATCGCCCATCATATCGAGGGACTCTATCGGTTCAATGCCCATGGGATTCCTGAATGGCTTGACCGCGAGGGTGCGCCGGGCGATGGAATGGCCCGATCGTTTGGAATCGGCCTCACGGGGGCCCCGGCCACGGACCTCGTGCTTCGCGACTGCGAGATGTTTCAGTGTTCCTCGGGGTTCTCGGTGCGCGGGGACGATGCGATCGTTGATCGCATCTTCTGCCACGACAATCTAGTTCACAACACCTCGCCCCATCCGTTCCTGGTCAGTATTCGTCGCACCGTGTTGGAGAACAGCATTTTTGATGCATCAGGCTGGCATGCCAGCGCCGGTACGATGGGCATCATGCTCGGTAGTCCGCAAGGTCTGATCATTCGCAATTGCTACTTCCGCAACCAGCCCGACTCGGGTAGCCACGACGAAGGCGGGGTCGACTTCGAGGCTGGCGGGAACGGATGTCTGATCGATCGATGTACGTTCGAGAACAACGCTGGGGCGGCGATCGAGGTCCTCGGGCTGAAGTATCCGCAAACAACGAATGTTGAGATCCGCGACTCGCGATTCATCAAGAACAACACTGCGAAGAAACTGGGGCCGTCAGAGATCTTCATCTGGGGCGGTTCCCGTGACCCGTCTGTCTGCTGCAGCACGGGGACCATCCAGAGCAATGGCTATGTTCTTCTGCCCGGCATTGAATTCTTTGTTAACAAGGCTCCCCAACTGACGTCCTGGACACTACAAAACAATACCTCGTATGCAACCGTTGCGGATATCGACCGCGCGATGCCGTTGAATCGTCCGCCGGTGGTCGATGCTGGCGCCGACATCCGGACCGATCGGCTCAAGGTGGCACTGGCTGGCCGGGTGAGTGACGATGGTCGACCGGCAGGCAAGCCATTGTCGATCGCTTGGGAAGTCGTTGAGGGGCCCGGCCAAGTCGCATTCGACGACGCCCATGCTTCGGCTACCGTGGCCACGTTCGACAAGCCGGGCGACTATCTTCTGCGTCTGGTAGTCGACGATGGGGAGTTTTGGCTGAGTGACATGGTTGTGGTACACGTTCTTTCAGCAGGTATGTCAGTCGTTAAGGCATGGGAGTTCAACACCAACCTGGACAAAGAAGGCTGGACCGAGGGGAACCTGGGCACACGCATTCGGAAGTGGGTCCATCAGGACTGGCCGACCATTTCCCATCCCGTCAGACATGTCGCGGGGGGGTACTACGTGGTGGCGATCGAGAACAGTCCCGATGCCCATTTGCTCTCGGACGATCATCTCGGTCTTGATCTGGCCGGAAAAGAGACGCTTATGCTCCGGTTCCAGAACCACACGCCGGCGGTGACAATGCGTCTGAAGTTTACGACCGAAGCCGACCCACAGTGGGATGACGCCAAGAGCCAAGTCTTCCCCGTGGTAGCCAATGATAACGAGAGCCGGATGTATACGCTGGACTTATCCACCGTTCCCGGTTGGAAGGGCCGGTTGCGGCAACTCCGGTTGGATATAGCCTCCGGCAAGCCACTTACCGGAACATGCCGTTTCGACTACATCTGGGTCGGTTTGCCAGGCCCCCGTCCCTAAGGAGCGGCCAGAGAAGGGGGCCTCCCTTTGGGAGAGCGGATTGTGGAGACAGTGTCCGCTGCCGCTGGAACCGAGGCAAGCCGTGCCATCGGTTCCAACGGCTGGATCGTGGACGCGACGCCTTCGATCAGGCAAGGGCCTCTTTGCAGTATTGAACACACTTGCCGACTTCCGTGACTGTGTCGGAGCCTTGCGGGATTTTGTATTCCAGCTCGATGTCGGCCGGGAAGGTCCATTTCTTCTTGCTGATCAACTGGAGGACTTCCTTGATCGGCGTTTCGCCCTGGCCCCAAGGCAGGTTCTTGCCATCGGCGGTGCGGTCCTTCAGATGAATGCTGACGATCCGGTCTTGGTACTTTTCGATCACGGGAATCGGCGACAGGCCCTTGCTGCCGGCCACGTAATGGCCGATGTCGAAGTTGAAGCCGATGTACTTTCCATACGAGAGGATGGGGTCGGTCTTATCCATCACAGGGTAATTGTTCGTGTGGTTGTGGAACCCGACCCAGATCTGGTACTTGTCGGCGAACGGCGCTAGCCGTTTGGCCATTGCCTCGGAACGTTCGAGGGTGACCGCTGTGCAACCGAGGACCTTGGCCACTTGGAAGCTGAAATCGATCTCCTCATCCGACTGGCCGAAGAAGCCCATCTTGTGGATATGGATGTTGACGCCGGCGTCGTTGTACATCTTGCGCAGTTCGCGGCACTTGGCCAGTTGCGCTTCGCGCTGATCGTCGGTGGCCTTACCGCCGATACCGGCATACGACTGGATTGGGCCTCCCATCAGTTCCACTTCGCTGAGCCCGTTCTGGAGAAGCGCCTTGAGCGTATCTTCTGCCGAGTTGATGCCGCCGCGATAGCTGTAGGTAATGCAGCCGATGCGGACACCGTTGAAGACGGAGTTGGGCTTGCTCGACATCGCAGCGCCCAGCGCACGTCCCGGCACGAAGGCCGCCGCTGCAAGGGCTGCTGCGCCGCCCAGAAAAGTGCGTCTGGTGGTAACATCACCGCTGGTGATCCGTGTTGTCATTACTAAACTCCTCTGATTCCAAAAGATGAATCTTGCCAATCGCCGAACCTCTGCGGCTGGGCCGCATGTCGATAACACCTCAGTATCATTCGGCCGCTCCCGAAACACAAGCGCCGATCCCCCTCCTCCTAGCGGAAAGAGTGGACTCCATTATCATCCGCGTTCCTGGATTACCACAGACAGCGGCTTTTGCATTGCGGGAACCCGCCGGGGAACGGCGACTTGCCCTTCGGCGGGATGATCGATAAACTAGAGAAGATACGTCAAGAAGTCATTCTCATGTGGCTTGGGACGGCAGCTTGCCGAACCCCCCATTTAGGTTTATTAGCTGGTTCGCTGCTGGATGACGAGATTTTCTCGCTAATGGAAGGCAAGTGATCACGAACGATGGTTGGCGAGCCCACATTTTTGTTTGCGACCTGTCAACTTGGGGCCGAACGAGCGGTGAAGTACGAGGTGAACCGGCGATGGCCGGATGTGCATGCCGCGTTTTCCCGCCCGGGATTTCTGACATTCAAAGTCCCGTCGGATCATCCGATCCACGAAGATTTTGAATTTCCGTCGATCTTTGCGCGAGGTTTTGGCATCTCACTGGGGAAGGCCGTTGGGGCAACCCGTGAGCAGTTGGCTCAGAGTGTTTGGGAACTCTGCGGCCAGCGGCCAGTGCGGAGGTTACACGTTTGGCAGCGTGACACGGCCAAGCCGGGGGATGACGACTTTGAGCCATCGCTCACTCCCCTGGCCATCGGCATTCACCAGTCGATCTACCAAGCCTGTCCGGCCCCAGAACGGTTAGCCCCGGGAGCAGAGGATCCGGAGAAACCCGCCCGGCGTGGCGAGTTTGTCCTCGATTGTGTCGTGGTCGATCCTGACCAGTGGTGGGTGGGTTACCACAAGGCTACGTCCATCGCTACCCGATGGCCGGGTGGAATCATTCCGCTGCAATTGCCCCCACATGCGGTTTCTCGGGCGTGGCTCAAGATGGAAGAGGCGTTGCGTTGGTCGCAGTTGCCGATCGCCCCTGGTTCACGCTGTGTGGAAATCGGCAGCGCGCCTGGGGGGGCAAGCCAAGCTCTTTTGGACCGGGAAATGATCGTCATCGGAATAGATCCGGCGGAGATGGACCCGAGCGTGGCAGCTCATCCTCGCTTCACTCACATCCGCAAACGTGCATCGGAGGTTCGGCGCAAGGAGTTTCGCAAGGTACGTTGGCTGACCGCCGACATGAATGTGGCCCCAAACTACACCTTGGATGTGGTTGAGGAGATCGTGAACCATCCGGAAGTGAGTATCCGGGGTCTCTTGCTGACCTTAAAACTATTCGAATGGAAACTGGCAGAGAAGGTTCCCGAGTACCTCGAACGGGTTCGAAGCTGGGGCTACAACGAAGTGGCCGCACGTCAGTTGGCCCACAACCGGCAGGAAATCGTTGTTGCAGCCCTTCAAAGACCGTTTTACCGCAAGCCGTCCCATTCCTCCCGCTCGCGTTAACCCAAAAGCTGGCCCCTCCCTTCAAGTGGTTTGCAAGCATTAAGCGAGAAGTCAGACAATTCTGTCGAATTACGTTCACTTTTCCCACACATGACTTGGATATACTTGTTTAATGTCACATGGCGTTTCTCGACGCCGTTGACGAGCATGTTCAAGTAACGGGTGCTGTAAAGCCGAAGCGTTTGGAGAAGTCTTTGTGTCCGATCGGACTTCGACGGTTGACGGGCCGACATTCCCCGCTATAGAATAGGCCGCATTCCGCAGAAGCCGGAGTTGTAAAGCCCCGGCTCTGATGACTCCAGAGTCTCATCCGGCCCAAGACTGCTTCGGCCGTCTATCGACAGGAACGCTCCGTTGAGCGGGACACTGCAATCGAGGGGACGCTGACTTCGCTGACATAAGAGGAGATGCAGGATGATATCCCGCTGTTGGTTTCGAGGGGCTGACTGTTGCTTAATCCTCGTACTAACACTGATACTGACATGCTCCCTTTCTCATGCCTTGCCCCAGTGCTGCCAAGCGGCGGAGGCAGAGAAGGCGAAGCAGAACGTCGAAGCCGCAGGCAATCCCTTGGCGGCAGGGACGATTGCTTTGCTCCAGCAGGAAATGGTGGCCGGTCTTCGTGACCGCCGAATCGATTCGCAGTTCACCCAATTCTGCCGTTTTCTCGGCTCGAAGCTGACGAGTACCGCGGGGCCCTACTCTACGTCGGAAGTCACCTCGCTTTGCCGCTTGAGCTGGTATGACCATCTTCTGCGCAATCCGATCAAAGCACCCGCAGAAGCGGAAGAGTTTACCCGCCAGCTTCACGAAGCTTTGCGAAGCGACGAGGATGGATTGCTCCGGGCGTTGGCTATCGCGCGGACGAAGATGGATCTCAAGCCACAGCAGCCTTCGAAGACGCGGAGTGTCCACTCGGCAAACGACGCCTTGGAGGTCGTCAAGGAAGCAATTTGTGGTGTCCAGACCGGTTACAGCCAAGCCCTCTCCACGCTGACTCGCAACGAAGTCACCGAACTGGGACGTTCTCTCTATCCGGTCTTCGTTGGTCAGAATCAGAACGGTCATACGCTGGCCGATCGCGGTTCGGGACGGAGGCTCTGCGAACTGCTGATGAAACTCGATCGCAACGGCCTGTATACGGCGGTCGAAGCATTGGCCCCCCTGACCAATCCGACACTCCTCGAACAGTTGGCCCAGATTCCCGAGGAGGGCGAAGTTTCGATTCCCGGCGCCAGCGGCCCCATGCTCCGGCATCTCCTCACGCCAGCCGGCACGATTGTCATTGGAGGCAAGGGGAAGAACGTTTACGATCTAGACAAGATGGGTAGCGTCAACGTCCTTATCGATCTGGGGGGCGACGACGTCTACCAGGAGGGTTCGGTCTCTTTGCAACGTCCCCTTTTAGTGATTATCGACCTGGCCGGCAACGACGTGTACCGTGGATCCTCACCCGCCATCCAAGGCTCGGCAGTCCTGGGGGTTTCGATGCTCTTAGACGTCGCCGGGAACGATGTCTATCAAGCCCGCGATCTCGCTCAAGGGTCGGCACTTGGGGGCGCCGGCATTCTGATCGACTATGCGGGCAACGATGTTTATACCGGTTTGCGGCGTTTGCAAGGCCAGGCGATTGGCGGTGTGGGAATCTGCCTCGACCGTGCTGGAAACGATCGCTATCACGCGGCCATGTGGGCCCAGGGTGTGGGTGGCCCGGCTGGTTTCGGCGTACTGGACGATCTCGACGGCAAAGACCACTATTACGGAGGCGGGTTGTACCTCGACTCCTATGAAGAGACTCCTGGCTACGATGGATGGTCGCAAGGTGTCGGCGGCGGGTTGCGTCAGGTCGCCAACGGCGGCATCGGCGTGATCCTCGACGGCGGCGACGACGACATCTACGAGTTCGACTACATGGGGCATGGCGGTGGCTACTGGCTGGGGGTGGGTTTCGCACGCGATTTCGGCGGCAATGACCAACGCCTCGGCGCCACACGCAAAGCTTATGACGGCGGCCCACGACGGGAGACCGTCTTCCAACGGTTCAGCAATGGGCTCGGCTGCCACTACGCGCTCGGGTTTTGCTTCGACGACTACGGTAACGACTCCTACGATGGCACGATCATGGGGCTCGGCTTTGGCTGGGACGCCTCGATCGGTTACCTCTGCGACTTCGAAGGAAACGACCGCTATCTGGCCACGGGGGGGGCAGTGCAAGGCACAGGAGCCCAGGCCAGCCTTGGTGTGCTGTTCGACTACAACGGCGACGACGTCTACCAGGGCTATAACCAAGCCTACGCCAACCCGAGCATCTCATATCACCAAATGCCCGAGTGTGGTGGCAATTTCAGTTTCGTCGTCGACTATGGCGGCAACGACACCTACGGCTGTGGCGTTCAGAACAACTCATACACCACCCGCGGCAGCGCCGGGGGCTTTTTGATTGACCGCCCCAGCCGCGCGGAAGCGGCAAAGACGACGGCCGCTCAGCATCCAGAGCGAGCTGCTTCTGGATCATAGAGTTTTCTTGCCGCGACTGAGGGGAGTCTTCACGCCGAGGAGATGTTACATGATACGTCGTTCGATACGTTTTTCCCCTATTATCCCATTTGCCACCAGCTTTTTGGTCTTCGCTTTGGCACTACCGTGGGCAATTGGCCAGGAAACGGCCGGCACCTCGCCGTCACAAAAGGTTACCGGACCAAGTCTTCCCGATCTGTCCGTTCCGACGCCCTCGCCTCTCCTGCAGGAAGCAACGTCCACGCCCCACGATGCCCTGAAAACGGCAGAGAACGAAAAACTCACGAACAAGTCGGCCTCTGAGTCCACGCCGGTTCCCGAGTCGGAGGACAAGGTGAACAAGGCGGCTCCGACGCCTGAACCGGCTTCCAAACCGTCGCTCAGCAAAGAGATGACCGAATTGCGGGATCGCCTCCGTCAGGCCCTAGCGGTGGGTTATCGCCTTCCCTTCAACACGCGGGACAACACGCCGAGCGAGATCCTCGATTTCTGCCTAGCCTTCGGCTGCTTTGCGGAGATTACCGATGGATCCTCCGGCCAGAAAGTCAACGGCGTGGGAGCCCTATGCTGGAACTATCCGTGCAATGGCTACCAGCTCTTCATGGCTGACGAAAACCGGATTATGCCGCGGATCGGCTATGGGTTGCAGCGCCAGCCAAGTGAATTTTTGGCATTCCTGGCCATGTCGATGGTTAATTCGGACTACGAAATCCGCGTGAATGAAAAACGGGGCTCGGTCGCTGATCTAGTGAACTACGAAAAACAGACTTGTCAGAGCGGAACCAACTTGGCTTTCAAGCTGACGGGGCTCGCCTACTACGTGCCCGCAAACGACTCCTGGAAAAACCAGAATGGAGAAACGTGGTCGGTCGAACGGTTGATCCGTGAAGAGTTGGCCCGCACGCCTGACCCCTCCACCAGCGATGTGACCGATCGTCTGATGGGACTGAGTTTCGCGGTCCATCGCCAAATTAAACGTAAGCAGCCAGTGGAAGGCGTTTTCCGCAAGGCCCAGGACCACCTGAACGACTACCAGCAATATGCCTTAACCCTGCAAAACGCGGACGGCACCTGGCACGCCGAGTTCTTCGCCCTGAAAGGGAACAGCAATGATCTGACCGGTACCCTCCGCGCGACTGGTCGGATCCTCGAGTGGCTTACCTTCTCGCTTCCTGAAGACCAGTTGAAAGACCCTCGCATTCTCCGCTCGGTGGCCTATGTAGCCCAATTGCTGGCCAGTCGTGGCGCGAGTTGGAATCTCAGCACCATGACGCCGCGTGATATTGATGCGGTGATGCATGCCTGCCAGGCGCTGTCGACCTACGATCAGCGAGTCTTCCGTCCTTTGGAAGCTGAGACTTCTGCGGAAGAGGTCAAGAAGACCAAGAACGCTTCCTTACAGACTCCCGTGAAGCTGAATCGTTTCACCGCTCATGCGATAGGAGCAGGTTCTGACGGAAGCGATCAGAGTCTCCGGAGCACTCCGGAATAGAAGCTCTGCCGCCCGGTAGGAGTATCGACGAGCAACGCCCCGTCTGCGGCGATTCCCATGCAACAGCCGGTGATGGTCCGCTTCCCAAGTTCAATGGTTACGGATTGACCGTGCTGAAGGCAAAGGCGGTTGCAATGCAAGGCTACGTGCTCTGACGCGACGGCCAGTTCACGCAACCATTTGGTAAGCTCGGCAAGGATGGTGAGAAGAACCGCCGTCTGGTCGCAGCACTCGCCGGTCAGCTTCCGAAGGGTGGTCGCTGTTCGGGCAACTTCAACCGGTGCATGGGCGAGTGTGTTATTGGTGTTGAGGCCAATGCCGACCACAATGAATCGCTCGGATGGCACCTCGACCAGTACCCCAGCTACCTTCCGGTCTTCCACGTAAACGTCATTGGGCCAGCGGATTCCCACACGTCGGGAGGGCAACCGCGGAGCGATGGCCTCTGTCACTGCCACTCCGGCTGCCAGGGCGACCAGCGGTGATTGTCCCCGTGGAATTTG
>CAZLDQ010000123.1:12346-17310 GCA_964558295.1 uncultured Planctomycetaceae bacterium
CCATGAGCATGCTGAAGGCAAGACTGCCATGCCTCGGCCACCATCGTGCCGCCCCGCGCCCCCGCCCGGCTGTTTGCTCGTCAGCGACGACCAACAGCGGCAGACTTTCAGGATTCCCTGCTGCACACTCCTTCGCGCGGTCATTTGTTGACGTAATCGTGGCATAGTACTCCACTTGCGCCACCAGCGAACTCTGTAACAACCGGTCGATATCAAGGCGATCAAATGACATGCATGAGCCCAGGACGAATGGGGCCAGAAAAACAAACGGAGCCCCTCACTGCCTATTTTGCCTATTGTCCTCATTGTACCGACAAGGCGGATCTCGAAAACCGGCCGAAGGCCCAACGTGCTAGAATTGCTAGCAAAAGCCCGCTTCATTGGCTAACCGCCCTTGACCGGTAGGGGCATCCCTGATATTCAAGGGGCCCCTCTGACCGATCTTCACCCGTTCGGTGTTTGTTCAACATAGGAAATTTCGTGGTGGGCGTGACACGCACTATCCATGCTCTTCTAGTCAGCCTGTTGGTCCTGGTGACGATGGCCTCAGGCCAACGGGTTCGCATGCCAACGGCTCTGCCGGTGAATGACGCTTCCTCGACCGCAACCGGCAGTCCTCCGGGGACGTTGCCCAGTTCTTCGGCACAGACCGCGGTGACCTACGCTCCAACGACGAGTTCGCCGTACACGCCACCGAGCAGCTATGCATCTGCCGCCGGCACGAACGGTGGCGTCGCAGGCTCCTATAGCCAGCCGCCGTCTACGTACGGCCAACCCAATACGTTTGTTCCGGCGAACAACGGTTACACCACCAGCCCGCCGGGCAGCTATGTGCCAAGCCCGAGTGCGACAAGCCCCTTAGCCCCATCCGCGGCCTTTCAGAACAACATCCAAGCCGGACCCGTCTGGGATCCGTATGGATTGCCTGGCACGCAACAACCAACGTTGCTCCCGCAGGACCCGTATCTCCCTGCTACCCCGTCGTTGCCAGCGTACTCGGGCGGAACCATTGCCACGATGACCCGGCTCATGCAGGAAGCCCGTCTGGATCAGGTCTTCATACCAGGCACAGCTTCGAATGAGCTTGGGGTGGAGTCACTCGACCTGAGTGCGACCTTTGCGATCCCCTTTTTCTATAATACGCAGACGCCACTGCTGGTCACCCCGGGGTTTGCCATGCATTTCTGGAATGGTCCAGAGACGCTCCCCGGAGTTGCCGGTTACCTTCCTGCGCGCACCTACGATGCGTATCTGGATGCGTCGTGGAACCCGCAGTTGAGTCCCGTGATCGGAGCCGAGCTTGGCGTTCGCATGGGTGTCTATTCCGATTTTGAGAAAGTCGTCGATCAGAGTGTCCGTTTCCAGGGACACGGGTTGGCGGTCCTCGCTCTCTCGTCTGCGTTTCAGCTGAAAGCCGGCGTGGTCTATCTTGATCGTGTTCACCTCAAGCTTCTGCCGGCGGGCGGTATCGTCTGGACACCCAACCCTGACGTGCGATTCGAGATACTCTTTCCCAATCCACGTATTGCCCGGCGTTTGTGGACCTGTGGCAACACCGACTGGTGGCTCTACCTGCGAGGCGAATATGGGGGCGGAAGCTGGACGGTCAAGCAGGACGTTACGATTCCCGTTGCCGATAGCTACGTCGACCAGATCGACTACAACGATATTCGCGCAGGCTTGGGGTTGGAGTTTGATACCCCTCGGGCATGGAAAGGATTGTTTGAAGTGGGCGTGACCTGTGAACGTGAGGTGATTTTCCGAACTGGAAACGTTGGTACCTTCCGCCCTGACCCTACAGTCTACTTGCGTGCTGCTTTGGCCTATTGATCAACGCCCCATGCCTCAACGCTGCCTTGGCTTCTGGATCCTGCTTGTCGGCCTTTGGCTGGCGTCCAAGCTCGCTTGGGCTCAGGAAGTTGTCCGCCTGCCGGCCGTCGAGCCGCCGAGGGCGACACTTCCAGGCCAATACGAGTATCCGCCCGACCTGGACACCGTTGTTGTGCCGCCCCCTGTGGAGTCCTCGGAGTCGCCGGATCCCGATCGGCCCCCGGATGCCCGGGACGGCATGTTTCAAAAGCTCATCTTCAATTACACCTGGCTCGCTCCCACGGGAGCCGATGGTCTGGGGATGTCGGATGTGCAGTTGAAGACTGTTCTGGCGTTTCCCATTCCCTCGCGTCGCTGGCCGTTGATCGTGACACCAGGATTCACGGCTCACTATCTCGAAGGCCCCGAGGTGTGCGATTTACCGCCACGGCTGTACGATGCTGAAGTCCAATTTCGCTCGATGGGGCGTCTGACGCAACGGTGGGCAGTCGACCTAGCCATCAGCCCCGGAGTCCACAGCGACTTTGAGCAGAGCAGCGATGAGGCCCTGCGAATCACAGGATATGGCGCAGCGATGTTTACCTGGACGCCGACGACCAAACTCCTGTTCGGCGCGGCGTATCTCGACCGCGAAGACCTGCGCGTACTTCCAGTGGGCGGAGTCCTCTGGAATCCTACCCCCGATCTTGCCGTTGAACTAACCGCCCCGCGCCCTCGAATCGCGCATCGTGTCTATTGGACCGGACAATACACCGAGGAAATCCAGGATTGGGCCTATGTTGCTGGCGAATTGGGCGGTGGAATCTGGGCTATCCGTCGTGCCGATGGCACGAATGACGAGATCACCTATACTGACTACCGTGTCGTTCTAGGCTTGGAACGCCGACAGATCGGCGGTCTGGACTATCAACTGGAGATTGGCTACGTCTTTGGACGAAGCCTGGAGTATCGAAGCCGCGAGTCCGACATCGATTTGACCGACACCGTGATGCTCCGCGGCAGCATGACCTATTGAGAGGCTTCCGCAACGACAGAGGGCCGACACGCACCGGATCAAGCCCCCGCCCCCGTCGGTAATTGCTCAATCAGCCGGATTCCCGAATCGTCCGCTGCCAGGATTGCCGAAAAGGCGGGAGACACACAGCTCATCATCGCAGCGTCCGAAGATCGTTCCTCAGCCCGGTCTCCCCAGAAGCTTGCGCAATTGGGGCCAAGTCCGCGTGTTGGCCACATCTTCCTTGGTCAGCCCACCGCGCCGGGCCTGCAAGATCCCATATCGCATCATGTCCAGTCCGTCTGCACTATGTGCGTCGGTCGAAATGACAATCGGCACCCGATAGCTCTTGGCCATGGCGCAGGCAACGTCATCCAGGTCCAACCGGCGGGGATTGGCATTAAGTTCCATCATCTTGCCATGATCTTGGGCTGCCCGGAGTACCGCCTCCAGATCGATTTCGTACGCTTTGCGTTCACCGATTAGCCGGCCAGTCGGATGGGCAATCGCACAAACATAAGGGTTTTCCAAGGCCTCAATTACCCGCCGAGTAATTTGTTCCCGAGGCTGATTCTGCCCAAAGTGCACACTTGCCACCACCCAATCGGCCTCGGCCAGGACATCGTCGGATAGATCAAGACCGCTGCGTTCGAGGATATCGACTTCGACGCCTTTGAGAAGCGTGAACCCAGCCAGCCGTTCGTTGAGCTTGTCGATTTCCTTCCACTGTTTCCGCAATCGCTTGGCATCCAGGCCATTGGCAATCGTGGTCCGTTTGGAATGGTCGGTGATGGCCAGATACTTCAGACCGCGCAATTGGGCCGCCGAGACCATCTCCTCAATGCTCTCGGTGCCGTCGGACCAAACAGTATGAGCATGAAGATCGCCACGAATATCGGCAAGTTCCACGAGTTTGGGTAATCCCGTGGAGGTCGAAGCCCACTCGAATTCCTGGCGTGCCTCTCGAAGTTCCGGAGGAAACCAGGGAAGTCCCAAAGCCTTGTAAACCTCCTCTTCCGTTCGGCCGGCGATCTGTTTCTCGCCCCGAAACACGCCGTACTCATTGACTTTCAGTCCCAGGGCTTTGGCCATCCCACGCAGGACGACGTTGTGTTCCTTGGAGCCGGTGAAGTACTGCAGCGCGGCCCCGAACGACTCCGGTGGTACGACCCGCAGGTCGACTTGCAGCCCCGTGTCGAGTCGAACCGACATCTTGGTCTCACCACGAACCAGCACCTGAGCCAAGCCAGGATAAGTAGCCAGGCAGTTCATCGCCTCCTTGCTGTCCTGAGCGATGGCGAGTATGTCCAGATCTCCGACTGTGTCCCTTCCGCGCCGGTAACTCCCGGCGACCTCAAGCGTATCGATCGTGTTGCACCGCCGCAGGTGAGCAAGGATCTCCTGGGCGATCCGATCGGCTTCAGCCCAGAAGGTCCGTTGCTCGGCTTGTGTGGCGATCTCCAGGCCGCTGAGAATCGACTCCTCGGTCTTTGCCCCAAACCCTTTCAGTTCGCGCACACGATGCTGCAGGCATGCCTCGCGCAACTCAACAAGATTCCTGACGCCCAGTTCGTGGTAGAGGGCAGCGGCACGCTTCGGCCCCAAGCCGGGCACGCGGAGAATCGCCAACACCCCTCGGGGCACCTTTTCGAGCAACTCCTCGAGCATTGGCAAAGTCCCGGTCTGGACTAGAACCCCGATCTTGTCAGCCAGATCCTTGCCGATCCCGCCAATGTCGGTTAGTTTCCGATTGGGATCCGCGAGAATCTCCTCTGCGGATTCCAGCAGTCCTCGAATTGCCCTAGCCGCATTCCGATAGGCGCGGACCCGAAACGGATTGGCATCCTGGAACTCCAACAGATCGGCAATCTGATCGAAAACGTCAGCAATCTGGGCGTTGGTCATACACACATAAGGCCAGGACGGACGAGCACGAGCACAACCCTATGTCTCGAGACCTGCATCAAACCCGGATGTACAGAGCCGGCTTACTCCTGGTGATGCGAGGGACACTGAAGGAATCTTATCGATCAGAGGGGGGTAGTTCAAGTACCCCCTCGCCATGTGTTGTCCACAGATAGAAATGTCCTTGCGCTACGTTGAACTTGGGAAAGGAGGATAGATGTAGGATACGCCTTGA
>CAZLDQ010000124.1:0-666 GCA_964558295.1 uncultured Planctomycetaceae bacterium
GGGGCGGGCGGCGGCGTGGCCGTCTCTGGCGCCGGTGCGATCTCGGTCACCGTGATCAGCAACACGATGGAAGCGATCATCGATGGCGGCTGCATTACGACCACCCGCGGCGACGTAACGCTCAACGCCAAGGACGATTCGACGATCGTCACCGTGGCCGGTGCCGTGGCGATTTCCGGAGCGGGTGGGAACGGTGGCGGGGTGTCCGGCCAGATCGGTGCGTCGTTCGCGGTCAATACCGTCACCAATACGATCCTCGCCACGATCAAGGACGGTGCGGTGGTCAACGCCGCGAGCAACGTCGGTCTCTACGCCGAGGAATCGGCCGACATCCTGGCTGTGACGATCGGCTTTGCCGGGGGGGGATCTGGCGGAGCCGGCGGCGGTGTCCAGATCGGCGCGGCAGGCTCCGGGTCCGTCAACGTTGTCACCAATACGATCACTGCCTCGGTGGTATCGAGTATGGTTACCGCAGGGGGCACGCTGGCCGTGTCTGCCCAGGATGACATTGCGATCGATGTCGGTTCCGGCGGGGCCTCGTTCGGCGGCTCGGGCGGGGCGGGCGGCGGCGTGGCGGGGTCGGGCGGCGCGGCCGTGGCGGGGTGCCCGTTTTCCGCCACCGTTGGCGCCGAGCTAGAGGCCGCGCTCGGTTCGGCGCGGTCGGTC
>CAZLDQ010000124.1:676-12878 GCA_964558295.1 uncultured Planctomycetaceae bacterium
GACGACTCGTCCGTCGTTGCGGCGGCGGGGTGCCTCGATGCGTCGACTCACGCCTCCCTCGTCGTCGCCACGATCGGCTTTGGCGCCGGCGGAGCTGGCGGGGCGGGCGGCGGCGTGGCGGGCTCGGTCGGCGCTTCGGTGTCGGTCAGCGAGTTGACAACCACCGTTGAAGCCTATCTCGATGCCTCGATGGTTTCGGCCGATTCGGTCAGCCTCCTGGCCAATTCGACCGCCGAGGTGATGGTTGTCACCGTCGCCGGGGCTGGGGCTGGGAGCGGCGGCGAAGGCGGCGGCGTGTCTGTGTCGGGCGCGGGGGCCGTAGCCGTCAATACAATTACCAGGACGCTGGCGGCGGAAATCCGCAACGGGTGCACTGTGGTGACGACTGCCGGAGGAGTGACCCTCCACGCCAAGGATGAATCGAGCAGCATCCTTGGAGGAGGCGCCGGCACGGTCGCCGGTTCCGGCGGCGCAGGCGGCGGCGTTTCGGTTTCCGTCGGCGCAGCCGTGGCTACGAACACCATTACCGGCACAATTCGGGCCCAGATTGAAGACTCGATCGTTACGGCGACGGGTGACGTCACGGCGGAAGCCAATTGGGATACCAGCGTCCAAGTCGAAGCATTCGGGGTCGGAGCTGCGCTCTCGGGGGGCGCTCTGAACGGCGTCTCGGTCTCGGGCGTCGGCGCGGCAACCGGCAACACGATCCATGGCACGATCGAAGCCCAGATCGTTGACTCCACGGTCCACGCGACCGGATCCGTGACGTTGAACGCGATCGACCATTCCACGATCACTCTTGACGCCGGCGGCGTCAGCGCGGCCGGAGCGGGCGGGATCATTGGGGTCTCCGCCTCCGTCGGAGCCTCCGTGGCCGTCAACGAAATCACCAACGAAATCCACGCCGTGATCGATCACTCGACGGTCGATGCCCGCGGTGATGTGACCCTCGACGCCGAAGCGACCGCCACGATCGAGGCGCTGACCTTCGCCGGTTCGGTCAACGTGGCGATTGGCGGCGGTGGCGTGGGCGTCGGCATCGGTTCGACAACGGCCACGAACACCATCGTGAATGCCATCGCCGCGGCGATTCGCGGCGGCTCGAACGTGACGACCGCCGGCGACGTCTTGCTCAAGGCGTTGGACAATTCGACGATCGACGCCGATGCAGGGGCAGGCAGCGTTTCGATGACCGGCGCCGCCATGGGATCGGTTGACGTCTCCATCGGCGAGGCGGTGGCCGTCAATGATATCACGAGCAACACGACCGCGACGATCGACCAGTCGACCGTGGTGGCCGACGCGGTCAGCGTGAAGGCTGACTCGACCGCGTCGATCGACGCTTTGGCGGTCGCGGTCAGCATATCGACCTCGATCTCGCCCATGGGGATCAGTTTCTCCGGCGGCGGGGCCGGTGCGGGGAACACGGCCGGCGGGACGATCACTGCCACGATCTCCGGTGGCAGCACGATCACGGCCAGGGGCAACGTCTCCCTTTCGGCGACGGACAACTCGACCCTTTATTCCGACGTTGGCTCGGGGGCCATGTCGATTGCGCTGATCGGAGTCTCGGTCGGCGCTTCCGTGGCCGATAACCTGATCGATCGTACGGTGACCGCGTCGATCGAGGATTCCGAGGTGACGTCGGGGGGCGATTTGAGCTTGGTGGCCCAGTCGGTGACCGACGTGGACGCCTTGGCCGTGGCCACGTCGATGGCCTTTAGCGCCGGATTGGCTGGGGCTGGCAGCGGTATCGACATTCGGACTCAAGTTCAGGCATTCACCACGCACGCCACGTTGACGGCCGCAGGCAATGTGACCGTAAATGCCAAGGCCCAGAACACGGCCGAAGCAACCGCCGGTGGCGGGTCGTTGGGCGTCGTGGCCGTAGGGGCCAGCGCAGCAGTCATCTCGTTAGGCCGCGGCGGTGATGTCGACGAGGTGGTCGCCTCGTTGGGCGACGGCACCCAAGTACGGGGCAAGGTCGTCACCGTGTCGGCAGTCTGCATGGACGACGCCTTGGCGTTCAGCGTTGCTTCCGGTGCCGGCAACATTAGCGTCCTTGGCGCACAGTCCATGACGAACAGTGACGTAGTCACCTTGGCCAAGATTGGCGACAGCGCCATGGTCACCGCCACGACCGTGATGGTGACGTCGCTCCACACTCAGGATATCGATTCCGCAGCCGACAGCGCCACCTTGGCCCTGGCGGCCGGCACCGGCGCCGGCGCGGACAATAACATCAATACCGGGGCCAACGTCCTGGTCGGCGCGAACGCCGTCGTTACGGCCCAGAATATCCTGCTTACGGCCGACAATATCTTCGTGAAAGACAAATACGCCGATTCGTACAACCTTTTCAGCGGTTCCGCGACGGTGGCCGGTGTGAGCGTACTGTTGAGCGATACCGACATCGGGACGGAAAGCTCGCCGTTCGAGGCGAAGGTCACGATTTTGCCTGGGGCGCATTTGACGGCCCAGGGAACGTCGAACAGTGCCGGCATCTTCCGCATTGAAGCGGCGACCGACGTGACGGCTATCGACAACGTACGGGTTGATACGGTCACTGGCTTCTCGATTGCGACCGGTCTGTCGCGGATCACGTCCTATGCGAATTCGATGATTAAGGTGACCGGCGCCACGTTGGAGAACCAAACGGGCGACCTCGACTTGACGACCCGGGCCGACTCGGGACTCCGGCCGAGTTCCGATCTGTTCGTCGTCAGCACGATTTCCAGCGGCGTCGGGGCCGAGGCGACCGCCAAAACGTACGCCACGAACGACGTTACGCTCGACGGTGCGACCCTCAGGGGCCGCAACGTGAACGTGATGGCTGGGCAGAATAGTTCGGGCGTGACCAACCTGATCGAGAGCATGGCAGTCACCGAGATAGCCGCCGCATCATTGTTGCCGCAAATCTCCGTTCCGAAGCCGAGTGCCTCGATCTCCGAGACCAACCGGATCAACCTCGCCGGCACAACCCGAATCCATGCCCAGCAAGATGTGAACCTGATTGCGCGAGAAGGGGTCGGCGAGGACGACCGGGCTTCGACCGAAGGCGCCGTGGTGTCGCTTTCGCTGATTCCCTATGGGTTCCCGGTTCCGGACGGCAGTTCGGTTTCCAGCACGAACACCGTGACGGTCGCTTCGACGGCCTCGGTCGAGGCGGGAGCGAACAGCCAGACGCTGATCTCGATCCAGCGGATCGTCGATCTTCCCGCTGGGCGTGCGATCGGCGACCAGCTCAGTGCGGCCGAGTTGACCTCGCTGGGCCTGGCGAGCGATCTGCGCTACGAGTACGCCGCTTTGGAGGTTGACGCGATCCAGTTCGGTGTCACCTCGGCCACCGCGATTGAAGTGGTCGCGGGGGCCAACGCCGGTGGGGACGTCGGCGCCCTCTACGTGTTCATCGGGAGCGATGACACGGAAAGCATCGTGCCGCACCAGGAGAACTACGGCGACACGACTCGCTGGAGGAAGGTCACGGTGACCTACGATCTCCGCGACGAGAGCCAGGGGGCTTCGGTGTCGCTCGCACCGGGCCAGGTCGTCCGAACGGCGGAAGGCTCGCTCTACCGCTATAAGGGCTCGGCGGCCACTGGGGTCAATCTCCGCGCAGCGGATTACAGCGATGCCGGGCAGTGGACGGAGGTTGCTGCCGCGATCTACTCGAGCGACGTGACCAGTTCATTGGTCGGCCAATTGGCCGGCAAGTTCTTCATGATCAAGCCGGTCGATATGGCGTCGCCGCGGATCAGTTACGAGAATCTTGGCTCGCTTTTGGTGGCGCAGCGCACACGGGTTCTTGCGTGGATCGCGAACCATGCCGACAATCCGGAGGCCGTGGCGCGGTATCAGGTCCAGCTCGAAACGATCGATGCAACCCTGGCCCAACTGGGGCTGCTGGAATATGTGACCGACCCGGACGATCCCTCCCGCCAAGTGGCTGTGGTGAAGAAGGAACTGGATCTCTTGTTCTTGGAAATCCCCTCGATCACCGTGGCGCCGGGCTCGATCTTCATTCAGGCCGACAGCGCCTGTGAAGCCACGCTGGAGACGCTCGTGGGGACCCAATTGGTCGCCCACGCCAATGCGAAGATTGTGATCAACAACCGAACGCCGTTCGCGATGGTAGTCGAAGATGCGATCGTGTTGGACAACGAACGGGTGGCGATTATCGACGGAGAGTATACGGTCCTGCAGCCCGGTAACGTCTACTGCAATAACCATGCGCTGACCAGCGCGACGCAGACGGCGTCGACGATCTCGATCAGCCAGGATGCGTTGCCCCTGAGCCAGTACGACCTGACCGGTCTGGAACTGCCCGACTACGACCAGGATCTCTACCTGGTGGGCAATGTGATCAATCAGTCGGGCGCTGTGACGATCACCAACACCGAGGGGAGCATCAACATTTCCGGCGAGATCCGCGGGGCAACGGTGGACATCACCGCTGCGAAGGACTTCAACCTGAACACCGAGGGCTGGTACCACAGCAACCAGGATCCCCGCGATTACATCGACTACAATGCGATTCGCGCGTTGGTCTTTAACGAAGGCGGTTCTACCGTCACGAAGACGTTCGACGAGTTGTCCGCAGCGCTCCAGCAGGCCATCCTGGATGCGATCAACACGGACGAATCGAAGGTTGTGGCTCAGGGGCGGATTGCCATCACGGCCCAGTATCTGAACATCAACGGCCTGATCCAGAGCGGCGTGGAGACGGTGACCCTCAACATCAGTTCCTCGTTCACCTCCACGCAGACCATGTCGCTGTTGGACGTCAACGGCCATCCGATCTCGGGCGTGAGCTTCGGTGCCGAGGGAGTTCCGGTCGACGGTTACTTCGATGCCCAGCGCCAGGACATTGTCGTCGAAGACATTGTCACCGAAGGCGGAGAAGTGGTCCTCGCCGGTCAGATTCTCAGTACGGGCAATGGACGGATCAAGGTGGCATACGGCTACGCCAACGTCTCGATCACCAACGACAGCCGGTATGATCTCGTGCTGAACCATATCGACACGACCACGGACCGCGTTGGCAGGATCACGATCATCGACACGAGCCGGCTGACCAAGACCGTCTACACGATTAGCGAGTCTGGCGTTCAGGAGACCGACTATACCGGCGAACTCTGCTCCGGCGGTACCGGCTCGAACGGAACCGACATCGCCGTGGCCGGGATCCTGTACACGGTGAGCGGCAGCGCGTCGTATGGCCTGAGCGACAACGTCGCGTATCAGCCCCAGTCGGGCCTCTATTATGTCTGGACCGAAGGGCAGGCAAAGACCAAGGAGACCGTGACCAAGTATGAGAAGCGGAGCTTCAATCTGGTCGGCAACAACAAGGTCGGCGACCTGCTGGCCAAGGACAAAGACTACAAGTGGCAAACCGTCACGTATCTCGACGACGAGCCGTTGCTGGAGTCGGAAGTCTTGGTCCTGGCAGGCTCCGCGTACCTCCCCTCCTATGCTGCGGGCAAGACCTATACGATCCAATACGAGTTGGTGGCGGATTACGATGTGGAGGTGATGTATGGGACGCAAGTGGTCTACGTGGGCACGGATGCCAGCTACGGTGCTCCGCTCCACGTCTACCAGTACATTGGCACGACGGCGGTCAATTTAACCCTTCCGGAGCAGAACTATCTCGACACGACGCTCTGGCTGGATCTTGGCCCTTGCACCAGCCTGACGCCGTTCACCAATAGCAATGGCCGTTACCTGAGCAGCTACCGGAACTGCTCGACCACGGTCGAGCAGTGGGAGACGGGGGGCGGCTGGCTGCGCTTCAAGACGTACCACACCCTGATCACCCAGGTCGAGGGGCAGAAGGATTACTACACCCATACCCTGAGAGCCGACAATCCAATTCGCATCGCACACACCAACGCCCCCACCACGCCCACCGTCTCGATCACAAGCAAGGGGAGTATCTACCTCCAGGGGAACATCGAGGTTCCGACCTGCGGGGCGGTGAATCTGACGTCCACGAACGGTTCTATTACGTCGGACGAGTCGGTTGCGATCTTTGGGGCGGCCCCCGCGATTGTCGCCGGTACGGGAACTACCCGCACGACGAGTACCTTGGGGACGGGACTCTCGTCGTTGACTACGGCCTCTTCCGCGGTCCGCCCCGGGGATGTGATCCTTTCGGTCGACGGCTCCCTTGGCGCATTGAACGTCACGGCTACCGGCAATATCCGCATCACGGCGATTTCGAGAGATAATGCGTCAAGCACCCTTATCGTCGATCGGGTCGTGAGCACCGGCGGCGACGTCTACCTCAGTGCGGCCAACGGCATCTATGCGGAAGACGCTGATTCGTTGATCAAGGGAGACCGCGTTGAATTGCGGTCCAGCAATGCAGGAATCGGAACGGCCGACCTGATGCTCACCGTCGACAGCAACACGCTGGGCACCGGCGGCTTAGCGGCTCTCGCCCGCGAGGGGATTTACCTGGTCGAGAGGACGGGCGACCTGATCCTGCTGCAGCCGGAAGCGTGGGAGAATCCCATCGCCTCGATCGTCTCCCAGGAGGGAGTGGTTGTGCTTCAAGTGGCCGACGGCTCGATGATCGACGGCTGGAGCGACGCGTTCTCCGCCAGCCAGTACACGCAGAACAGCTCGCTTGCCGATCGCCTGGCGGACCTCATCACCAGTGGGGTCTTCGATTCCGAGTCCGTGCAGTTTCCCCTCTCGGCCAACTTGTGCCAGTACCTGTATCCCCACGCTTCGTTCCTCGGTTTTACGCCGAGTACGTCGGTTGCTGAGACACCCAACGTGATCGGCACATCGGTCACGCTGATCGCCAACGCGACGAGCACCACGGCCGGTGGTAATCTGGGGAACACGCTCGCGCCGATCTCGGTAGACCTGAGCAACGGCTTTGCCGGTCTGACCACCGAAGAGAAAGAAATCCTTTCGCTTGCCACGCCCGACGATGTCCGCGGTGTGGCCTACACGCTCTACGAGTTCCTTGGGACCGACACGAGCGACTTCGATCTGGAAAACGCTGATTTCAGTGATACGAGTGTGTGGCGCCGCATTACCGTCGACGCGATCACTGGCCTGGACCGTTCAACCGCGCAAATCGTTTCGCTCGCTCCCGGCCAGATCGTGCTTGTCCAGTACAGCTCGGCGGAATTTGGGCGGTACGAGTATCTCGGTCCGGCTGGCAGTCTCGACCTGGCGGAGCAGGACTTCGGCAACACAAGTCGGTGGCAGTCGATTGTTGCGGAGCACGCGACGGACGATAGCGATGCCGCCCATGCCTCGTTGGCGAGCGGAACGCTCGTCGCTAACAAGCATGTCATCGAACGGTTGGCTCTCCAGGTGGTCAACGACATCGACATCGAGACTACCGGCAGTGTGACTTTGGAGGCCGACGGCGATGTGGCCGTGGGTACGGCCGGTACGTTGAATCTTCAGCATGTCCAGGCGATTGGCGATGTGCGGCTTTCAGCGAACGGTGCGATCCTTGACACCTATCAGGACGCCACGGCGGCGATCACGGCCTTCGGCGACGTCTTGCTGCGATCCGGTGAGTCGCTCTACGGCGACGCCGCCGCCACCGGTCTTGGCGTGGCCGATCCGCTGCGGCTGCAGGTGGCTCCGACCAGTGCGCTGCGCGTTATGGCGGGCGGATCGGTAAATCTGCTCCAGGTCTCGGCCGACGTGACGCTCGGGACCACGTCCCAGACGATTTCCAGCCTCTTCGTCGATCGCGTCGACGCAGGACTCGGCGTGACGATCGTCGTTGCCGAAGGGGATATGATCGTCGGCCATATTAGCACTCCCGCCGACGTGAGCCTCGAAGCTCAACGCTCAATCCTCGACGCCCTGGACGACCAGGACGCCCCCGGCACCAACATCGTGGCTGCCAGCGTTCTGTTGCAGGCCGGTACTGATATCGGGGCCTCGGATAACTGCCTTGATCTGGATTTGACCGGTCAGCTGACCGCCACCGCCGGTCAGGACGTTTACCTGTACGAGACCGACGGGCTGGGACAAGGTGTCATGAACGTCGACCTCGTCACGTCGCTCGCCGGCGACGTCTGCCTGACGGCCTACGATTCGATCCTTGCCGTCAACGTGAGGGACGGGATTGGCGGGAAGCCGACGGCCGACGTCCTCGGCAATGCCATTACGCTCATTGCCGAACGAGGTACGCTTGGCCTGCGCGGCGCGCCGCTGGAAATCGATTCCTCCTACACGGCCCTCGGCCGGTTGGACGCCACGGCTCAGTCGGTGGCCGTGATTACTGAGACCAACGGCGACCTGCGGGTCGGCCTGGTCCGCTCGGTAACCGACGACGTCTACCTCGTAGCCGGCGGCTCGATCCTCGATGTCGACCACGATGCGGCCTCCGATGTGGACGGAAACAACATCCATCTGGCGAGCCTTACTGGGAGCGTCGGCCTGGCGACCGACGACCTGGAGATTGACATGAACTACTCGGCCGGCGGTTCGCTATTGACCGCGACGGCTGCGCAGAACGTCTACCTGACCGAGACCCACGGCATGCTCAACGCGGGTCAGGTCCTGGCTCGTCACGGCGATGTTCGGTTGACCGTGCCCGACACAGCGGCGATGGGGGAAGACCTTGTCGTCGGGAGCGGCAACCAGATCGTCGCCTCGGAGGGGGCTGTCCTCTTGCGGGTTGGTGACGGTGTGTGGCTCAGTTCCGGTGGGACGATTAGCGCTTTGACCGATGTGACGATTCACGGCGATTATCAGAGCCAGGACGACCTGGGGACGACCATCGATCTTGCCGGCGTGCTTGCCTCCGCCCACATCGTGATCGAGAGCGAAGACGGCATCGACACCGTGCGGCTAGGCGTTGAGTCGCTGGTTGGCCACACCGAGGTTAAGACGGCCGATGGCACTGACCTGATCATCGTCGATCATCTCCCCTCCCTGACAACCTCGCGCGATCGGGCCGGCGACGGTGTGTCAACCGTCTTGCGCGATACGGTGGACCTCGATGGCCAGGGGAATGCGGACTGCTATGTGGTGAACATTCGTGCCGGCCGGACGGATTACATTGTCAATGTCCACGACACGGGCGCTTTGGACGATGGAGCCGACATCCTCACGTTGAATGGAACCGATGAGGGCGATTCGCTCAATTCGAGCGGCGCCGACGTCTTCCTTCTGCGGCAGTTGTTCGTCGCCTACCTCTCGCCCGCCACGGGCGTGCACGATCTTTATTCGGAAGTCGAACGGGTCAACTACGACGATTCAGTCAATGTGCTCCAGATCAACGGTCTCAGCGGCGCCGATTCGTTTTACAGCGATGACAACAGCGCGTTGACGTTCCTGGACGGCGGCTCGGGCGAGGACTACTTCCAGTTCGGGCAGATGTACGGCGCCGACCGCGCCTCGCCGCACGTTGCTGCGGGGGATGAGATCGCCACAGTCGAGACGACCGCCGGTTTCCTCAGTCGGGGCATTAGCCTGGCCACCACGGTCTACGGCGGGGACGCCGACGATCAGTTCGTGGTCTACAGCAACAAGGCCCCGCTGAAGCTTTTCGGCGAGAATGGGAACGACGGGTTTGTCGTGCGAGCCTTCCTCATCAAGGATACTGGCACGCTGGCCACCACCGATACGTTGGTCAACGGCGGCAGCGGCGACGATTACATTGAGTACAACATCAATGCACCGGTCAGCATCGACGGCGGAGCTGGGATTGATACGGTCGTCGTCATCGGCACCGAGGCCGCCGACAGTTTTGTGATCACCGAGGCCGGGGTGCAAGGCGCCGGTCTGAACGTCGAGTTTACGACCGTGGAGAAGCTGGAAGTCGACGGCATGGAAGGGGACGACACCTTCTACGTGCTGAGTACCGACCCGAGCTTGGTCACCACGATCATTGGCGGCCTAGGAAGCGATACGGTCAGCGTTGGCGGCGACGTGACCAGCGACATCATCTCCTACGATGTCGAGGGGACCAGTGGATACATCAACCACAGCTTGACCAGTGACGATCCGGCCTACAACGGTGTGTTTGCTCCGGGGCTGGCGCTGAACATCGCCGGAAGTGCTGCCGGTTCCCTTGTGGTATCGGAAAGCGACGGTGCAACCACGGTCGTCGAGGATGGCCCAGGCAGTACGGTTCAGGATACCTATACCCTGAAGTTTGGGGTTGCCGCGCCGACGACGCCGACGATTGTCTACGTGACCGTGGCCGCGGCCGCCGCCCCTTATGCCGACGCCCTGCGCGGCGGGGAATCCGTCGAGGTCTCCACCGACGGCATCCACTTCTTCTCGGCCCTCGTGCTGACCTTCGATTCCACGGTGACAGATCCGACCGATCCTTGCGCCTGGACACGGACGCAGACGATCTACGTGCGGGCCAAGAGCGATGGTGCGGCCGAAGGCGAGCACACCGTTGTCATCAGTCATTCGACGGAGAGCAACAATAGCAGCTTCGAGCATCTAGCCGTGTCGAACGTGGAAGTGCGCGTGATCGACGACGACGAGGCTGGACTGGTCGTCAACGAAACGCTGGAGACCGCGGTGGTCGAGGGGACCGTCAGCGATCACTACCTGCTGGCGCTCACCCGGGCCCCGGCTGCGGGCGAAACCGTAACGGTGACCTTGGAATACAATGCCAGCCAGGTGATCCTCGCCGCGGCCAACGCCGCGCAGGCCAGCCGCTTCAATGCGGCCACCGGGACGATTACGTTTGACAGCACCAACTGGTGGGAGGTCTTCGATCTGCTCGTCACGGCTGTCGACGACGCGGTTGTGGAGAACACCCAACAGGTAACCATCGTTCATCGCGTGACCAGTTCGCGGTCTGACGGTGTCTACAGCCAAGTCGAGGAGCCCGTCGAGGTCGACGTCATCGTTCGCGACAACGATCAGGGAGGCCTGTTGGTCACCGCGAGCGACGGTTCAACAGTCGTCTCCACGGAGAAGTCCGACACCTACACGCTGCAACTCACCAAGGCTCCGATAGCGCCCGTGGTCGTGAGCATCATGACCGACGGCAAGACGATCGTCTCGGCGGGCGACGGCGACCCGCTCGGCCGGTTCACCGCAGCCACGGATACGACTCTGGCGACGGTCACCTTCGACGCCACGAACTGGAATATCCCGTTCACGGTCAAAGTCGATGTCAACCCGGATGCAGAGACGGACGTCGGCATGCAACCCGTCCAACGCTATCCGCTCCAGGCGCATACGACGGCGGCCATCCTGGGCTCGCTGATCATTGAAGGGAGCATGATCCCCAACAAGGACCGCACGATCAAGGTCGGCGTTATGCTTCCAACCGAGACCGACGTGGCCTTGCCCGTGCTGAGCATTATTGGCGATGAGAATCAACAGATCGACGTGTTGAACGTATACAACGATGGCAGCTTTGCGGACGACACCGGGGGGCAGACCGTTGCTGCGCATACCGACGGACTGGCTGCCATTTACGAGGTTGACGCCAGCGAAATCGACGCAACCGAGTTCATGAATATCTATGGACTCAACATGGGCTCGGGCCTCTCGTTCGACTTCGGCACGGCCACCGCCTCCGACGTCCGCACGTTCGACGGCGGCATCACCTATCATGGGATGGAGATCACCAATATTTTCTTGGGGAGCGGCAATGACACCTTTACCGTGGGGGCGACGCTCTCGACCGATGCGATACACGGTGGTATCACCGCAGTTCACGGGGGCGGCGGTTCCGATCATCTGATTATCACCGGAGGCGGCGGAGCAACCTCGCCCCTGGTGGTCTACGGTGACACGTCGGAAGACAACTCCAGTTACGACGGCACCGTGACCGCTCCGTCGAGCGACGCTCGCAGCTTCAATAATCCCGGCAACGACGTGATCGATGCCAGAGCGGCGACGCTCGGTGTGGTGATCTACGGCGGCGCGGGCGACGATACGATCTACGGCAGTCAGGGGGGGGACCAACTCGCCGGCGGCGCTGGCCGTGATATGATCTACGGCGAGGCCGGAAACGACATCCTCTACGGCGATTCAGGGTTCAACTGCGAACTGTTTACTCGAACGCTCACCGTGGTCGTCGAGACCACCAGCGCGGACTTCCTCTCGGGCGATGCTGACGAAGACATTATCCTTGGTGACAATGGTTTGGTCACGCAAAGCACCCCGCCGGTTCTGTCCACCGGGCATGTCGTTCGCGTCGAGACGCTCGACCCCGCGCATGGCGGCAATGACACGCTCT
>CAZLDQ010000124.1:12978-17127 GCA_964558295.1 uncultured Planctomycetaceae bacterium
ATGACACGCTCTATGGCGATGCCGGCGAAGACGACATTACCGGCGGGCACAATGTGGTCGACGGGGCCGACGGCAACGACTGGATCGACGGCGGCGACGACGCTGACGTTATCCTTGGCGACAACGGCCTGATCACTCGCGTCTTGCTTACCGTCTTGCCGGCCTCTTGGGAACGCTATGCGGGACGGTACGCGGATGTGATCCGGCACGTGCAGCGGTTTGACGACACCGACTACGTCACGGGCGACGATATCCTGTTGGGCCGCGACGGCCAGGACATCCTCCACGGCCAGCGGGGCGATGACTACCTCGACGGCGGCGACGCCGACGATGAACTGATGGGTGAACTCGGCAACGACTCGCTCGTCGGTGGCGCGGGCAACGACATCCTGATCGCCGACGTGGGCTACGTCTACCGAGCCTTCAACGCGGACGGTACGGCACGGCTGAACTCCAACGGCAGCCACCATCGTGATGTCTACCTGGAGGAAGTCGGCACCCTGGTCGGCCAGATCGGACTCGACACGACGTCTTCTGACGCCTCTGACGCAGAACTTGCCGACACGCTCTTGCGGTCTGATCTCTTGATTCTTGCCGGAGGGTACACCTCTGACGGCAACCGCTATTACAACACGGACAGCGGTGCGTGGGACACGCAACTCCTGGCCGTCGACCTTGTCGCTGCCAACGACGACGTCTTGAATGGCGGCGATGGGGAGGACGTGTTGTTTGGGCAACGGGGCAACGACACGCTGGAAGGGGGGGGCGGTAACGACTTCCTCTTTGGCGATAGCGTGTCGAACACGGCGCTGACTCTGACCGACCTGCCCCACGTGCTCAACGGTGTGCGGCTAATCGCCGTCGATTCACGCGTCAACGATCCGGTGGAACTGGCTCCGTTCGGTTCCGCCTCGCTCCTTTCGGCGACGCTCTATCCTGAGATCACCGCGTTGAACGACGCGTACTTGGACGACTATGCGTTGGCCAATATCGTGTCGGCGACGCTCCCTGACGTTGTCCCGGCAATGACCGAAGCGTTTGGCCTGGGGGCATTCTCCACGGCCGATGGCAAGTTGCTCGAAACGTTCGTGGGAATCGTCCCCGACGTCGTTAGGCATGAGGATGTGCTGCCGGGGAATGACACGCTTCAGGGCGGCGAGGGGGATGACCTGCTGGTGGGCGACCTGGGGACGGTCTACTCCTCGATTGTCAGCGGTTTTGCCGAGTTGGACCGGGCGGTTGAGCAGGCCGAGGCGGCCTTGGCAATGGTTCTGCACAGCCTGCGGACCGCAACCCTCGATTACGAGCAGCTTGTCCAGACGCAGGGCGAGCCGGAGGCCTACGAAGTCCACTTTGGCGAGGACCGCCTCGATGGTGGCGAGGGGACGGATATCCTCGTCGGTGACGATGGGGTGATCCTTTGCTCGTTCATTTCCGGCCTGCCGGTCGTCGAATCGCAACTCGTGGAGGTGGCCGTCGCGACCCAGACGCGGTTGCTCGACCTTCAACAGGCCGCGTTGGACTTGGACTATGCAGTGTTTGAAGCCCAAAGCCTGGTGCTTGCCGAATTGATTGCGTGCGGCGCGGGGACTGGTTCTCAGGCCGACCCGGGCTACCACCATGTGTTCTTCGGTAACGATACGCTCGCCGGCGACGACGGCGATGACCTCCTCATCGGGGATCAAGCCATCCTCGTCAGCTCGCTGGTGACTGGTAGGTCGTTCGACAACGTCGCCTTGATGCTTCCGGTCTCAAACCAGACGTGGGCTGCTGTTCACGTTGCCCTGACCCAGCAGGCGGCCGATCGGGCCAGCGAACTAGCGGACCACCTGCGACGAGACCATTCGGTCACCTCACTGGCGATTGCGCCCAACTCGTTGGCCGCGATCCTTTGGGACTATGATTACGCCTTGACCATCGGCAACGACGAGATCAGCGGCGGCACCGGCAACGATGTCCTCGTCGGTGATTTTACCGTGCTCGTCGTCCCGGCGGTCCCGCAGTCGCCGCAGACGAATGAAGCTACGAATAAGCTGGACAACGATGTCCAGCGACTGATTGTTGACGTCGCCGACTACTTCAGCGCACGACATCACGAGTATGACTACGACACGTTGGAATCGCTCTATGGACATCCGTATTACGGCCATCGTGGTGGGGCGGCCCAGGAGGTGGCAATTCAGGCCGGCAATGATGTCTTGTCAGGCGGCGCAGAGGATGACTTCCTCTTGGGCGATAGCATTGCCTTGGTGGTTACCTATCAAGCGGAGCGTCCGGAAATTCCCGTGTTCTTCGCCGATCCCGAGACACTGCGGGGATATTTGTGGCGTGAGAATTACGAATTGACCGGGCACTTCAGTCGGAGTAGGGACGAGTCGCAAATTAGCAACGATGTGCTGTATGGCGGCGATGGAAACGACTGCTTGTACGGCCAGCACAGCGATGACGAGGCGCATGGCGAGGCGGGAGACGACCTGGTGTACGGCGGCGACGGGGGAACCGATCGCGTTGACGGCGGTTCAGGCAGCAACGACGTTCGTGCACGCGGCGACGATTGGCCAAAACTGGAGAAGTTGACGGCGTTACAGGAAATGGTTTTCCAGACGGCCATATCCGTGTTTGAAGACGAATTCGACAAGGTAGCGTCGCAGCCGGTGCCGCTGACCGTGACCATCAACCAGGCGGTCGATCAGGCCGACGTGACCGGCCCTGGAACGATCCACTTCACCGTCGTGTTCAGCGCCCCGGTGACGGACTTCACTGCCGCCGACGTGCAGCTCACTGGAACGGCCCCGGGGGCGATGGTCGAGCAGGTTATACCGGTCGGCACGGATGGTACGATCTACGATGTCGTGGTGGGCGGCATGACAGGGGCCGGCTCGGTGGTGGCTACGATTCCCGCTGACGCGGCTCACGATTCCGCCGGTAGAGGCAATCTCGCTGCGATCAGCTTGGATAATCAAGTCTTGTTCGTCGAAGCGCCCGTGGCCCACGCGGGTGGGCCCTATACGGTCGCTGAGGGCGCCATCATCGTGCTCAACGGCTGGGCCAATTCGTCGGGCGGCATGGTCAGCTATGCCTGGGACTTTGACGGCGATGGTCTGTTCGACGATGCCGTGGGCGCCACGCCCGAATTCTCGGCCGTCGGCCTCGAAGGTCCGCAGACGATCACGATCGTCTTGCAGGTGACCGAGAACGGCATATCGAGCACCGATAAGGCTACGGTGAATGTTCTCGGGAAAACGACGCAACTCAAGAATGTGAGCCTGCCCGATGTGGTTCTCGTAGGCACGGAGGTTACTCTCACGGGTACGATCGATGCCGCCGGCCGCCTGGATACGTATTGGGTGTCGATCACCTGGGGCGACGGCTCGACAAGCCTAGCTACAATCGATACGACGGCGGGCACATTCACGGCGAACCACACGTTTGGCACGAAAGGCGAGTACACCGTCACTGCTACCGTGAAGAGTGACGCAGGCGACGTGGTTCAGGAGACCGTGTCGCTAGACGTTGCCGAGAATCTCGGGACGGTCGATTTTCTATCCGTCACCGACCTGAACCTCTCCACCGGCGAGAGTTGGTTCGGTTTCCAGGCCACGCGTAACGGCTACCTGACCGTCGACGCCTCGGCCGACGTTACCGTGGCCCTCTATGGAGAAGATCTTGGCCGGGGCCCGATAGCTGTCACGACACTCGTAGCGGGGCGGCAGCGACTCGACATCCAAGCGACCGTCGGAACGACGTACTATCTGCATGTCCTGGGCTCCGGCATGAGTGCCGACCTCCGGCTGGCGAACCTCGTTCAGCAGAGGGCAAGCACGGTAACCGTCTTTGGTACGGCCGACGACGATGCCTTCTCCTTCAAGGCGGGGGCAGAGCGGCAGGTGGTGGTCAATGGGATCGGTTATCAGTTTGCGATGACCAAAGCCGCCACGATTACCTTCGATGGGAACAAAGGCAACGACCGGATCGTTCTCATTGGCACTGATGGCGATGAATCGGTGACGCTGCGGCCATACTCTCTTGTCTTCACCGGCGTGGACTACTCAGTAAATGCCCAGAATATTGAGATCGTTTCGGTTGACGGTCAAGGCGGCACGGATGCGGCGATCTTCTACGACTCGACCGGTGACGACACGTTCACCG
>CAZLDQ010000125.1:0-17058 GCA_964558295.1 uncultured Planctomycetaceae bacterium
GTGGGGGGCACTCGCCTGGAAATAGCGGACGGGACGGGGTAAGATGAGGACTGACCCGGGGAACTGCGGATCGACGGACTGGTACGAAGGAGGCTTGCAATGCCGTATCTGTTTCGACGAGGTTGGCCGGTTTGGCTAGTCTTGGGCCTGATCGCGGGGGTACTGATTGGTCAATTCTGGCCGAACACGCCGTTGCACGCCGTGGCGACCGACCGTCTGGAGAACTATGCGATTGCCACGGGGCCGGTCGATGAGGATATGGAGGCGGTCTTCTTCCTTGACTTCCTTACGGGAACGCTCCGCGCGGCGGTCCTCTCGCGCGATTCCCGCACGCCGAAGTTCCGCGCGTTCTATGAGGCGAACATCAATGCGGATCTGGCTCGAACCATCACCGTGCTCAATGCAGGGCGCACGGGCGGACGGAAGCCCCGCGGGGCGGCGGCCATGGCAGGACTGGTCCAGGTGCCGCAGAGTCCCAACTACTTGATGGTCACCGGGGGGGCGAATATTCAGGCCACCGCGCAGCATAACCGCACCCCGCCGGGACGAAGCGTCGTCTATGTGGCCGAGACCAACACGGGAATCGTGATGGCCTACGTCGTCCCCTGGTCGCCGCAAGACGCGGCGGCGAACCGGATCTCCGGTGGCCCGCTGGTGCTGTGGGCGGCGGATCAATTCAGTTCGGCCGTGGTCCGTCAAACCAACGAGTGAGCACGCTTGTGAATATTGTGGTCAATGGTCAGCCACGACAGGTGGCCGAGGGGATGAGTGTCGCCGAGTTGCTCGCAACGCTCAACCTGGCGAACCGCTACGTGGCCGTCGAAATCAATCGGGAGGTGGTCCCCCGCCAAATCCACGCCCAGCGGCAATTGGCCGACGGCGATTGCCTGGAGATCGTCACCTTGGTCGGGGGAGGATGAACAGCATGAACGAACACTTGAGGGATGGTTCGCTCCGGATCGGGTCGCATACGTTTACCAGCCGGCTGATCGTCGGCACGGGGAAGTACGCCAGCTACGAACAGATGCGCGACGCCTTGGAAATCGCCGGCGCCGAGTGCATCACCGTGGCCGTGCGCCGCGAACGGTTGATCGATTCGGCCGGACGCAACCTGTTGGATTACATCGACACGAAACGGTACACGATTCTGCCGAACACGGCCGGCTGCTTTACGGCCGAGGATGCGGTGCGTGTGGCTCGGCTGGGACGGGAAATCCTCTCGCAGATGGACAATCCCGGGGCCGACTGGGTGAAGCTGGAAGTGCTGGGCGATACGAAGACGCTGCTGCCCGATCCAATCGCCACGGTGGAGGCCACCTGCCAGTTGGTCAAGGACGGCTTCCAGGTGTTGGTCTACACGAGCGACGATGCGGTGGTCGCCCGGCGGCTCAAGGAAGCGGGAGCGACCAGTGTAATGCCGGCCGGCAGTCCGATCGGCTCCGGACAAGGGATTCTGAATCCGAATGCCCTCCGCATCTGTCTGGAGTATCTCAAGGAGGGCGATCCGGACTATCCCGTGATTATCGATGCGGGCGTGGGGACGGCCAGCGACGTGGCGATTGCCATGGAGTTGGGGGCCGACGGCGTGTTGTTGAACACGGGCATAGCCCATGCCAAGGATCCGATCCGGATGGCCCGGGCGATGCGTCTGGCGGCCGATGCGGGCCGGTTGGCGTATCTCTCCGGCCGGATTCCGAAGAAACTCTACGCCACGGCCAGCAGCCCGCTGGAAGGAACGATCACGGCCGGGCGTGGGTGAGTGTGCACGCTCAGCGAGCCGGCTGGTCTTGTTTGCCGCCCGACGCGACGAGTACGACCAGCCGGCTTTTGGTGTTTCTTGGACCGACGCACCACCCGGTGGTTACGACTTCGGCCAATACAACTGATCGGCGGTCGGTTGGCCGGTCATCGCCAGGTAAATCACAGGCATCAGCAGCATGACGAAGGGAAAGACCAGGAAAATTCCTCCGAGCATGCAGGTGAGCAGGGTCACCAGGATGCCGACGATCGAGACCAACGTCCAAATCGCAAACAGGGTCAGCCGGTTGCCCTGGGTGACTCTCCAGGAAATGGAAAACGACTCGAAGACCCCCAGGTTTTGATCGAGGATCAGGTAGTAGAACTGCGAAAGGCCGAGCATGACGAAGGTCAGCGGGATCAGCGCGATGGCCGCGCCGAGCCCCACGCCCAGCAAGATGGCCAGCGGAGCCTTGGCATTGCTGGTAACGGCCCAAACGACGCCGAGGGTTGGCAGGGCGCACACGAGCAAAACCATTCCGAGAATGAACAGAAAGAGGAGCGTGGCGCCGAGGATGCGGAGGAAGTAGGGACCGCCGGCGAAAATTTCACCCACGGAAGTGGGTTGGCCCCGCGAGATCCGCAGGTAGCAGGCAGCCGCTCCAATGCCAAGCCAGGTGGAAAAGAGCCAAGAGCCGATTTGCACGAAGGCTTGGACCGAGTTGACGACGACCGGACCGGGCCGGGAAGCTTGCACCATCGCGGAAGCAATCCCTCCCCCGAAATTCACGGCCATGTTCACCAACCAAGTGGTGAAGAACACGCCCACCACAAGCCAGTACTGATTCCAGAAAATCGTCCAGGTGCGGCGAATACAATCGCCCACGTCGATATAGCTGTGAACGATCGGTCCGGCACTGGTTCCGGGAGAAAGCGAACCAGGCAGGTAGTCGGGGGGCGATTGATACGGATTCTGCGCGACGCCGTCCGCCGGCCGGCTGAAGGCAAACGGATTCTCGGAACCGGCCCCGAGCGGGGACGGAACATCGGCCGCGTCAGACTCCGGCGTGGGAACCACCAGGAGGGTCCCACACTCAGGACACTTGGCCTGTTTCCCCGCGGCATCGTCTCGAGTCCGTAATAACCGTTGGCACTGCGTGCAGCGGAATTCAATCGGCATGATACCGGCAGCCCTCCCAAGCGATGGTGATCGGTGAATGTCGCTTTCAGGATAGCAGATGGCTGGTGGATGGGGAATGGTGGTGGTAGATAAGGAAGAACGGTTGCCTACCGCATCCATCCACCATCCACGACTGCCTGCGCGGCTGAGGGTGGGAGGACGGTCGCTAGCTGATCGGGATGGTGGCGGAACCAGGTGGCGACGAGGAGGAGGACGTCGAGGTCTTCGAGGCCGGAGAAGGCGTCATCCGATGATGTGGCGGGATAAACCTGTTCGAGCAACCGCCGGCAGCGTTGAGCCGTGCGGCGGTCGTGAGGGGCGGGGGCGGCGGCCACGACCCGGCCGTGCTGGAGGAAGTACCAGGTCGCGCGCCCGTGACAGGAGGGCAAGGGATAGACGAACGAATAGTGCTGCCGGGCCTCACGCAGCGACTGAAGTTGTCCGTGGAGGGCGGCCAAGCCCGACCAGGCGTCGCGGAGGGTGGCGGCGCGTTCAAACTGCCGACGGGCGGCCGCGGCGTGCATGGCTTGTTCGAGTTCGGCAAGGATCGAGCGATTCGTGCCACCTAAAAAGGCGGCCGCCTGGTGGAGCCGCTCGGCGTATTGGCGGCTCGAACAGTGGCTTGCACAAGGGCCCAGGCAGGTGCCCAGCTCATAACGCATGCATTGGGGCGTTCGTTCCTGGGGAAACAGAGACAACTGATCGCTAAAGGCGACCGGCACGCGGTCTGTACAGTCGCGCAACCGGAAGCAATCGTTCACCTGGCGGACCGTCTCGCGCCAGCGGCGGACGCCGGGCAAGGGGCCAAAAAACCACTGGGTGCGCGGCGACGGTTCGGCGGCCAGGTAGGCGTAGGCGGCGGGGCCGCGCCCCAGGCAGACGTACGTGCGCCGGAGCCGGCCCGGCTGGCCCAGCACATTGAAACGCGGACGCCAGCGGCGGATCAGTTCCAGTTCACGCAGCAGGGCGGCAAACTCGTCCGGCCAGACCTCCCAGCGAAGCCATTGGGTCCGGTCGATGATCCGCCGGGCCTTGCTCGCCGGCTCGCTGGAAGAGCAGTAGCTCACGAGCCGGTCGGCCAGCGATTTCGACTTGCCCACATAGATCAGTTCTCCCTGCGGGTCGACCATGCCATACACGCCGGGCACGGTCGGGCAATGTTGACGGATTTGTTTGCGTTTCTCCGTCAGGTCGGCAGGGAGGAGGATTTCCGTAACCGGCAACCGGACACGTGGCCGAAACCAGCAGCCGCCAAAACCATCGCACCGCTTCGCAGGCAAGAGACACCGCACGTCCACAGACCTTCCCATGACCGCAGGCCCGCAGTCCTGCAAGAAAAAACTTCTAGTATGATAGCCGCCAGCCACGCCCTGGGTAAGCTTTTTGAGAAGTCGAAAACGTGTTTACGCAGCGGGGCTTCCAGGATTAGGTGCGTCGACTGGGCCGGGCACGGCGCTCGGGGTTGGATTCAACCGCGCCAAAGGTCTTTTCGTGGCGTTCAATCGTAAGCTGCAAGGCATACATCAGCCGCTTGGCCGTGTAAAAGTTGGTGATGATCCGCTGGCTGATGGGGATCGGTTCGCTGGGCGAGTCGAACGGATGCGGGTTGAGCCCGAAGTCGAGGAGGAGTTCCTCGGGGGTTCCCGTCACGCGGCAAAAGTTGGCATAGTTGGCGACGATCTCCGAGTCGTCGATCTGCACTTGGGGTGCGGGGATTGGTGGAGAAGCCGGCTGGGAAGCGGAGGCAGCCGTTTCTGGACGATTCGGTATGGATTTGGCCACGTGCGGCTCCTTTCCTGGGGAAAAGACGGTCCCACGCATTAGTTTACGCCGGGAGGGGAGGCTGGTGAAGCAATTCCCCCGCGTTCGGGTTAAGTGCATCCTTGAGGTGCGCGAGGAGCATGAAACCAAGAGGGCCGCTTGCCGGCGTGTCGCCCCACTTCTTGGCGGTTGGCGGGGAGAAACCTCCGAGGATCTGTTTTGTGATCTACACTAGCCCAGGGCAGCAAGTGGTTCGAGCGATCGAGCTCCCCAAGACGGTTCTCCCTGACTGGACAAACGGCGGTTAGGTCCCGTCACGTCCAGTCGACAACCTGTGCAACAAGGATTCAAGGAATGAGCATCGCCCCATCCAGTGTCACGCGATCGCAGATGTCTGGCATTGATTCGGGCATTCTGTTGGAGGCCGGGACCAATGAAGTAGAAATCCTCCTCTTCCAGGTCGGCAAGCAATTGTGCGGGGTCAATGTGGCCAAGGTCCGCGAGGCGCGGAAGCTCGAGCAGGTGACCTTCCTGCCAAACTTCCCCGACGCGATCGACGGGGTGGTTCGCGTCCGCGATACCGTGGTGCCGGCGGTCGATTTGGAGAAGTACTTATGGGGAACCACGGAACGCGGCGATCAGGCCAACGAACGCCACCTCCTGTTGGAGTTCAACGACCGGCTGATCGCCTTCCGCGTTCAAGCCATTGACCGTGTTCATCGGGTCTCATGGAAGGATATAAAACCGATGCCCCAGGGCACGGGCAACAATGCACCGGTGACCGGAATTCTGGTGCTCGGCGGCAGGATCGTCACGTTGCTGGACTTCGAGTCGATCGGCGCCAATCTGGGCATCAGCGGCTCCACGCACATTTCCGGCGAGTTGACCAGTGTGGCCGCTTCGAACACCACTCGCTGCCCACTGGTCTTTGCCGACGATTCAGCCCTGATTCGCCGGATGATGGAAGACGCCTTGCACCAGGCCGGCTATGAGGATGTCCGGGCCTTTGCCGATGGGCAGGAGGCCTGGGACTATCTGTGCGAAGTGGCCAAAGCGAACACCGCCAACTCGGTGCGGCAAACGGTCGCCGGCATCATCACCGACGTGGAGATGCCTCGCATGGACGGGTTCAGTCTCACCAAACGCATCCGTGAGGATCCCGTGCTCAAGGACCTCCCGGTCATTCTGTTCTCCTCGCTCGTTTCTCGCGATAACGAAAAGAAGGGACAACAAGTCGGCGCAACGGCTCAGGTGTCGAAGCCGAAATGGGAAGAGCTTTCTTCGACGCTGGTCGAGGTGCTTGGGGAAGTGATGAAGGCCTAGTACACACTAGGTCGCCCCTCATGGAACCGGCCGGTTTGTCCGCCGGCTGAATCGGAACCGGCTCTATCGGAAGACGTGGCCGCCTTGGCGCAACGGGCCCCTTGATGCCAAGAGGGGGGCTGCTATCATAATAATAGCAAAGTGATTGGCAGCCCTGTTGTTGCGTGGAATGAGTCATGAAAGCCGCTTATATCGAACGGACCGGTTCCCCGGAGGTGATCACCTATGGCGACTTGCCCCCACCGACGCTTGGCCCGAGGGACGTCCTGGTGCGCGTCGCGGCCGTGTCGGTCAATCCGATTGACACCTATGTGCGCAGCGGGATGGTGGCGGCCCAACTCACCTTTCCGTTTATCGTCGGCTGCGACCTGGCCGGGACCGTCGAGGCGGTCGGCGCGGAGGTGACGAAGTTCAAGCCGGGCGATCGCGTCTGGGGGAGCAACCAGGGGCTGATGGGCCGGCAAGGGACGTTTGCCGAGTATGCGGCCGTCGAAGAACAGTGGCTCTATCCCACGCCGCAAAACGTCAGGGACAAGGACGCCGCGGCCGTCTCGCTCGTAGGCATTACGGCTTACCTTGGCACGATTCGTGACGCCAAGCTTCAGCCGGGCGAAACGCTCTTTGTTCATGGCGGCGCCGGCGGGGTGGGCTCGATGGTGATTCAGATCGCCAAGGCGGTCGGAGCCCGGGTCCTGACTACCGCCGGCAGTGAAGAAAAAGCCAACCTCTGCCGGCAACTTGGCGCCGATGAAGTGATCCTGTACAAGACCCAGGACGTGGGCGAAGCCCTTCGCCGAGCAGCCCCCCAAGGAATCAACGTCTGGTTCGAGACCTTGCGCCAGCAGGATCTGGAGCAGGCGATCGGCCACTTGGCGTTTCGGGGCCGGTTGGTGCTGATGGCCGGGCGCGACAGCCGGCCGGTCTTCCCGGTGGGCCCGTTTTACACCAAGGATGGAACGGTCCACGGCTTCGCCATGTTCAACGCCCCGGCCGACGAGCAAGCAGTGGCTGCCGCCCGTCTCAATCGCTGGATGGCCGAAGGCAGACTGCGCGCGCTGATTGGCCGCGAACTGCCGCTGGCCGAGACGGCCGCTGCGCATCGGCTTCAGGAGGAAAACACGATTCAGCAAGCAGGGACCCTGGTGGGGAAGATTGTGCTAGAACCGTGAGGAGTACGCAGTACGCGGTGCACAGTACACCGTGGGCGACTGTCGCGCCTGTTCGGCCTGAGGATTCAGCTTGGCGCACTGCTCCGCCAGCCGGTTACGGCGCAATCGGGCGATCTCTTCCTGGACGGCGACTTGAACGGCCTGGCTACGGCTGCTGAAGACTTGCGAGGCAACCAGACTATCCAGTTCGGCCAGCAACTGTTCGTCGATGGAAATGGCAACCTTGGCGGTGGATACGGGAAGACCTCCCGGATTGCCAATTGTCCTACCGCCGCCCGAGCGGTCAAGGGGCGGCCTCCAAAGCCGCCAGCGGCAGGAGCCATTCCCCCTTTTTCATTCATCCTTCTGGCTTCCGCCTAGTCCAGCCAGTCCTTATCGGCCAGGCGCTGGGGGGTGTATTCTTCGGTGACGTAGCTGATGTCTTTGGAGATCAGGGCTTCGACTTCGAGCTTGAAGCCGTTGTCCAGAAGCTGTTTGATTTCCTTCTGCCAGTCCTTCTTGTGTTCGAACCAGGGGTATTTGGCGATCTGCTTGGCCCGTTTGCGGTCGATGTCGTTGAGATTGATCTTCACACTGTCGGACAAGCCGCAGCGGTGGAAGTCGATCGCGCGGAGGCCGAGGAAGCGAGCGTCGGGAATCGCCATGCGTTTAGACTCGTAGGCCAGGTTGATCGAACCCTGTTTGATCACGCTGTAGATGTAGTACCCCCAGGGGTCGTTGTCCAAGAGGCAGTAGACGGGCAGTTTCAGTTCATTGTGCATTCGGTGCAGGAGTCGCCGAACTCCGCGGGGCGGCTGACCGCCGCCGTGGGTCAGAATGCAGCGATGCTTCTTCCAGAACTTGTCCTCGTTGAAGCGGCGCCAGACCGTGTCCTTTTCGACATGGAGGATGAACTTTGCGTTGCACTTGCGGAACTGGATCACCCCCGGTTCGACGATCGATGGGATTGAATAGCCGCCAGAGCCCATGCGCGTGCAGTCGATCGTGTCGCCGCTGTCGACGAGGGTGATCTCGCCGACCATGGCGCCGGCATTCTTGGCGAACAGGTGCAACTCTTCGCGGAGCGAGTTGATCGTGACCTCGAGATCCTCGATGATGTTGTCCGACTCGCTCTGGTCGCTGAACGTCTCTTCCCGGGTGCCTTCGATCGAGTGTTTCAGCAGGTAGTACATACCTCGGAGGCTCGTGGTTTTGCCCTGGGCAATGAGCTTCGTGGCGCCGGAGGCGACGAGCATCGTCTGCATGTAGCTCTTGGCCTGGTTGAGATTGAACAACTGCCGCCGGTTGGTGGCCTTGCCCATCTCGATGAAGCGTTTCTTTTGGTTGTACTGGACGTTGGAGAGTGTGCGCGACGGGATGTCGAGGCCGGGGTCCTTATTCATTTCCGCGGCGCTGACAACCTCGTTGGCCAGATTGAGGATTTGGGTGAACGTCTTCTGGTCCTGCGGGGACAGCGAGGCCACGTCGATCGGTTCGTTCGTCAGTTCGGTGGTTTTCTTTCGAGCTTTCTTTGCCATGGTTATGCTTCGCCGTTGCTCCCTGGGGCGCGGATCACGGTCTGTTGTTCGGGATCGACGATCAGGACATTGTCGCCGAAGTCTTCAAGGTCTTCCTCGACGACGCGGCCGCGATCGTCCATTTTCATGTCGGCCTCGGCGGTTTTCTTCTTTGCCACGAGGAGGAGTTGCTCGTAGAGCGCGTCGCGGTCGACTTGGTTGATGCTGCTGACGGCTAAGGCGACTTCGCCCAGGTAGCGGAGAAAGATGCTGCGCCGTTCGCCTTCGTGCTTGACCCGCTGGCGGCGTCGGAGGAACATCCCCAGCTTGCGGCCGACGGCCTGGAGGGCCAAGCGCAACTCGCGTTGGATGTCGGGATAGCTGGCAATCGCTTCTTTCGACTCACTGGTAAAGGGGACCCAAACGCTGGCGATGTGGACCATCACGGTGACTGGGCCGTTGGGGAGCGAGTTGCGGCTCTGCGAGAGTCCGTAGGACCGCCAGTTGGTTTGCATGATCGTCTGGGTAACGGCGCAAGCCCCGGCTTGGAACTGGAGCGGCACGCGGTTGGCGTAGCGCAGAACGGTCATCGTCTGTCCTTCGTGCAGATCGACGTTGCGCATCGCCTCGTGGAGCTTTTCCCGTTGGGCTTGGTCGAGATTGCCTGGGGACACGCGGGTCGGCAGTTTGGCTTCCTGGATGATTTTGTCGGCGGCGGCCGTACCCATGCCGTCGAACGTCGTGGCCAGGAACTGGCGGAGCGTACGGGCGTCGCTTTGTTGGAGCAGCTCCTCCAAGGCGTCGCGGGTAATGCGTTGGGTGGCGAATGTGCCGCCGTAGGCCAGGCCGACTTCGATGATAAACGGGTTGCCGCGATTGACGGCCGGCGGCCGGGTGGCGGCGGCGTAGAACTCGGCCGGCACCATCTTGTGCAGTCCCTTGAGAATCAGCTCCTCGCCGATCGGGCAAATGCAGTCGGTGGCCGGCGCGGGGATCTTCGTTTGCTGAATCGCCTTATAGAGCGCGTCGGCCTCGTGGCGACCGATCTTCCTCGGGTTCGCCCGGGTGCTCAGTTTGGCCGTGTCGCAGAGTTTCTTGGCAATCTGCGGGCTGACGCGGGAGAAGGAATTCGTGAGAAACTGGCTCAGCGACGTTTCCTTGGCTTCTTTGAGCTTGGCAACGAGCATTCCCAGTTCGACGCCGTAGGGATGGGGCTTGATCTCCTTCGGCTCCGGCGGCAGCTTCTCGCTGACGCGCGTGAATGTCACCTCGTTCCCTTCGGGGTCCTTGTAGTGGAACGTCACGTGGGGATTGGCGATGGCCGTCTGTTCGAGATACTCGTCGACGCTTCCGCGGCCGCGCTGGTACTTGGCCTCCAATTCGATCGTCACACGGGTCCCGTGGTCGACCTCAACCCATTCGATGCCTCGTTTGTCCATGTACTGCCGGCCGGCGTCATTGGCCGGTATGTCGTCGCCTTCCCCATTGCCGTTGAGAATCTCCGGCTGGTTGCGTTTGGTATCGATCTGCAGTTCGTAGTAGTGGACCGGCTTGTGCTTGCCGATCTTGGAGACGATCTTGACCGGTTTCCCCGTGGTCAAGAGCCCGTACATCCCGGCGGCGCTGATGCCGATCCCTTGCTGACCACGACTCATACGGAGGCGATGGAATTTGGAGCCGTAAAGCAGCTTGCCGAAGATGAAGGGGATTTGTTTTTTGAGGATCCCCGGCCCATTGTCCTGAACACCAACCTTGTAGCGGCTCTCACCGGTGGCCTCCATGTGAACCCAGACCTCCGGGAGGATGCCGGCCTCTTCGCAGGCGTCCAGGGCATTGTCGACCGCTTCTTTGACGGTCGTCAGCAAGGCTTTGCGGGGATTGTCGAAGCCGAGCAGGTGACGGTTCTTGGCAAAGAATTCGCTGACCGAGATGTCACGCTGGCTGGCGGCCATCGACTGGGCGGTCGCCCGGCGACGGTTCGCACCGCCGGTCGCCTCGCCGTTCGTTGCGCTAGGGGACGAAAGGGACGATGTGTCACGAACCTCTGTGTCTGCCAATCTTGACGCTCCGTGTCAGGAACAAGTGCGAAAATTCCGGGGAGGAGGGGATGGACGAAGGATTTGGGGGCTAGGGATTAGGGGGATGTCTGCGTAGCGGGCGGACTTGTCCACCCCTTGGGTTGCGCCCGCGCGTCGCATTCGGGACGAAGCCACAACGTCCGGCGTCACGGCCTCGTCATTTGGGTTTCGACCGTCGTACGTTTCCGCACAAGCTGGACTAGGTGGAAAAAACCTCTTTCCCCGTTTACGACTCACTCTTGCTAACCCAGCCTGGGCGTGTAGAGTATGATGATTATAACGAGTTTACCGGCGCACTCCCAGGCGTTTTTACCGGTGTTTGCCGTGTCTTTTGTCTTGTCGGCACGTCCGGCATATAAACATTCACCCGCGAGAACCTTGGAAGCCGACGATTCAATTGGATCGCCATGTGGAGCATGGCGCCCGACTTTGCATTCAACCTGACTCGGGGGAATTTCCCTATCCAGTTGAGGAGTTTGTCCATGGCACTGAGACTATTGGGAATGTTGACGGTGGCGGCCGCTTTGGTGTTGGCCGGGGAGCTCCCACAGGCTGAGGCAATTGGTCCCGTGCCGGCTCCAGGTCTGTTCCAGAACTACTATGCCCCCCTGTACTATGGAGGTCCCGTGGCTCAGATGTATCCGAGTCCCCGGCCGGTTCCTCCCTATGTGGGGTGGACGTATATTACCTATCAAGGCTTGATGCCGCACGAGTTCCTGTACAAGCACCATCGGAACTATATGACCCGGCATCCGGATGGCAGTTGGACCCGTACGATGATTACTTGGCATTAAAAGACCTGCCCCACAAGGAACCGCAAGAGATGAAACGCCTCGTGCTTTGGACATTGGCGGTGGCCCTGACCACTGGGGGGATCGTTGACACGGTGGGGGCCTTCGAGCGAGGTTTCTTCCGCCGGGGGGCCGGTTCCCCAATCGGTATTGAGCAAGCTGGTTACTACGACCCCGCCTGGGGGGCACCGCTTGCCGTCCTCGTGCCACCGACGGCCCGCTTCCAAACCCATTATGGTTGGGGGATCGGTGCGACCCGAGTCACACGGATTCCTTCCCAGTTCCAGTCCGGTTACTTGGAACCAGGCTACGTTGCTCCCGGTTCGGTCCGGCCGGCTCCGGTTTGGCCGAGCAGCACCGATCAACTCGGTGATTACTACATTCGCGGTCCGTGGTAGTCTTTGGGGATGGTTCGAGTCACATCGCCATCCTCAGCAGGTCGGACGTCGCGGCGCAAGATACTCGCGCTCGTTGCGTTGACGATTCTTGTACGAGGCAGCGTCCTTGGGCTGACGCCCGGGGTGTTCACGACGGATCCGGACGGTTACCGGCTCTTGGCCAGCAATCTGGTCCAAGTCGGCACGTTCGGGCAAGGCGACAGGCCGACGGCCTATCGTCCGCCCCTCTATCCGCTTGTACTGGGCCCTTGTGTGGCGTGCAAGGCGTGGAGCCCGTGGGCAATTGGGCTCGTGCATTTGGTCCTCGGAGTGGCCACGGTCGGGCTGACCTATTGTCTGGGCCGGCGCTGGGGCTTAGGACGCTGGAGTTTTGTGGCTGCCGGACTAGTAGCCTGCGATCCGATCCTTCTGAGGCAGTCGACGCTGGTGATGACCGAGACCCTAGCGACCCTGTTGGCCGTCGTCGGGCTACTGGCGTTGACCGCGGCGGCCGAGAAACCAACCGCGGTGCGGGGGGCAGCGGCAGGCGGAGCGTTGGGCTTGGCGGTGCTTTGCCGGCCCACCTTTCTGATCTGGACCGGCTTGGCCGCGTTGCTCTTGCCCTGGTTTGCCGTCGCCTGGTCCCAGCGACTCAAAGTCTTTGGCGCGCTAGCGGTTGCGGTTGCGCTCGTTTTGGCCCCTTGGGGGATTCGCAACTATCTTCAGTTTGGCCGGCCGATTGTCAGCACGACCCATGGCGGGTTCACGCTCTTGTTGGGGAATAACCCTGGGTTCTACGAGTACTTGCGCACGGGCGCCTGGGGGACCGTTTGGGACGCCGAACGGTTCAACGCCAACTGGTCAGCCCGGGCCCTGAAAAACGGTCCGACCGCCGAACTGGCCAACGACCGCCGCGCGTATCACGAAGCTTGGCAGCAGATCGTCGACGAGCCGGACATGTTCCTCTACGCCTGTGCGGTGCGCGTCGGACGGATGTGGCAACTGGTGCCCCATCGGACTCATCCAGCCGAGACGGCGATAGGCTGGACCGTGCGCTGGGGAATCGGTGCATGGTATCTGGGCGAACTTGTGCTGGCCGTGCTGGGTTTAGCAGGGATGGTTCGCGCAGGCAGGTCGGCAAAAGGCGTCCCCCCCCTCGCATGGAAGGTCGAGTGGTTACGCACCTGGCTGTGGGGGCTGCTTTTGGTGCTCAGTTTCACTGCGGTTCATACGGTCTATTGGACGAACATGCGGATGCGAGCCCCCCTGATGCCGGTAGTGGCCTTGGCGGCCAGTGTCGCGATTGGCCGGTTTGCCCAAGGGAGTTCGCGTCTCAACCTCTTGCAAAATAAGCAATTGGAGATTTAGTCCCCCTGACGAACCCGCCTTGATCGTCCCGGCCAGCCTCCCTATAATCTGGCCCGCTTTGGGATGGATCCCTTGTCGTACCAAGGCCTTTTGACGTCGTTCGTTGGGTCACTCCGGGAGGTCCGGCGGGTGGACCACCCGGGATCAGCACGGATGCTAATCTCCTGAACCGCCATCGTCTGAAGGAACCGAGCCACATCCGACGCGCAGTCGCTTGGCTGCGCACTGGGGCTTGCGCTGCGCGCTGCGGAGCAATGCTTGTCGGGATGATGCTCGTGGCGTTGCGTGTCGGAGATCCGGCGACGGCCGGGGCCGACGTGAAGCTCCCCCCGCTCGATCCCAGTGCCCCCGTGTCGGTGACGGCCGATCGGGCCAACCGCTGGACGCAAGGGGTCTACGAGGTCTGGCTGTTGCGTGGCAATTGCCGCATCCGTCAAGGCACCGATTCAGCCCGTTCGCAAGAGGCCGTGCTGTGGATCGAGCGGCCCAGCGAGAAGAGTGGCGAACCGAACAAGGTGATCGCCTATTTGGAAGGGGATGTGGCTGTTGATTTCAGTCGCGACCAGACGAGAGCCCAACTGACCGATCGGTCATGGCTCGGGCGGTTTCAGACGACGGGTCGGATCGACGTGGACGTTCCCCAGGTGGGCGGCGCCTTGGGGGAATTGCCGGCGATCTATCACCGGGGAATGGCGCAGCGCAATCCGATGGTCGATTGTGCGGTGCAGAATACGCAATACGCGCAACCGCTGGTGCCAGTGGTCTCTCCGACGGTGGCCCAGCCTGCCACGCGGCGGATTCGCCTTTTCTCGCGGGGCGAGTTGCCCGTTCAGGCCCAGTGGGATGTGGACCCTGTGACACAGCGGGCGACAGGGGTCATTGACGGCGGGGTGACGATGATCGTCGACGGGTTGCCGGATGTCGGCTCGATCGATATTTCCACCGATCGACTGGTGATCTGGACGGTGGCCGTCTTCAATGAACGGGAAGAGACGCGCCAGGCAGGCAACACGCCGCTGGAAGTCTACATGGAAGGGAACATCGTATTCCGCCAGGGGGAACGGCGAATCTTTGCTGACCGGATGTATTTCGACGTCACCAACCGTGTCGGAATCGTATTGAACGCCGAGCTCTTGGCCCCGGTTCCCAATTACCAAGGGTTGGTTCGTTTGCGCAGCGCCGTATTGCGTCAGGCGGGCGAGGGGCGGTTCTTTGCCGAAGACAGTTTCATTACCTCCAGTCGCCTGGGGCTTCCGGGCTATCGTCTCCAGGTAGGCAACGCCTATTTCGAGGACAACCAAGTTCCCACGGTTGATCCGGTCACAGGGCTACCGTTGACCAATCCAGCGACGGGGGAGCCGGTCCTTGCGCATCAGCGGTTGGCTACGGCCCAAAACAATGTACTCTTCATTCGCGAATTCCCGATCTTCTACTGGCCGGTGATCACCTCCACGCTGGAGGAGCCGACCACCTATGTGCGCCGGCTGCGGTTCGGCAACGATGGCATCTTCGGCCAACAGGTGCTCACCGATTGGAACGGCTATCAACTGCTGGGAATCAAGCCAATCGCCGGGACGGACTTCGACATCAGCCTGGATTATCTCAGCAAGCGAGGGGTCGGCCACGGAGCGACATTTGCCTACAACCGAGACGACTTCTTCGGCATCTCTGGCCGGGTTGCTGGGCTGTTGGACTACTGGGGAATCCAAGACCATGGGCTCGACGACCTGGGCGCCGAGCGGATGGATCTCGAACTGGCCAAGGAGTATCGCTACCGCTTGTTCGGCCAGCACCGGCAACTGCTCCCCTACGATCTGCAACTGAGCGCCCAAGCGCTCTGGGTCAGCGATCGCAACTTCATGGAGCAGTATTTTGAACGGGAATGGGACGAGGTCTTGTTGGAGAATCCCAACAGTCTCGAACTGAAGCAAATCCGTGACAATTGGTCCTGGGCCATCACGACCGACGCACGGCTCAACTCGTTTTTCACCCAAACCGAGTGGCTTCCCCGGGCCGACCATTTCATGCTCGGCCAGCCGCTGATCGGCAACGTGTTCACCTGGTATGAGCACTCAACGATCGGATACGGTCAGTTCAAGACGGCCGAACCGCCGGAATTTCCGGACGATCAACCGTTCATCTATCGCCCCTGGGAAGTCGATCCGTCGGCGCCGACGACCCCAATGGAACGCAACGGGCTCCGGGCGATCACCCGGCAGGAAATCGACCTGCCTGTCCAGCTGGGCCCAGTGAAGGTCGTGCCGTTTGCGATGGGCGAGTTGGGCCATTGGGGAGAAGACCTTCAGGCGGAGGAATACCAGCGGGCAGTGGGGACGGCCGGGGTGCGGGCAAGCGTGCCCTTCTGGCGCATCTATCCCGAGGTGGAAAGCACGCTGTTCAACGTGCATGGGATCGCCCATAAGGTGACGTTTGACGTCGAGGCTTCGGTGTCCGAAGCGAGCCGCGATCTGAGCGAGTTGCCCCTCTATGATCCGCTGGACGACGATCCAATCGAAGCCTTTCGACGGCGGTTTGCCGGTACGACCTATGGCGGCACGATTCCGCTCCAATTTGACGAACGGTATTACGCCCTCCGGCGCGGGCTGCAGAACTGGGTGACCTCGCCCAGCCTGGAAATCGCCGATGATTTGGCGCTTGTGCAACTGGGGATGCGAAACCGCTGGCAGACGAAACGCGGCGCCCCGGGCAGCCAACGCATCATCGACTGGATTACCCTTGATACGGAGTTGACTCTCTTCCCCAAGAAGGATCGCGACAACTTCGGCGAGTTTGTAGGGCTGTTGGATTATGACTTCCGCTGGCACGTGGGCGACCGGCTGACGTTGTTGTCGGACGGGATGTTCGACTTCTACGAAGACGCTCCGTCGGCCGTTTCGATCGGCGCGATTTTGACCCGACCGCCGCGGGGAAGCCTCTATTTGGGCCTTCACTTCCTCGACGGCCCCGTCCAGAACACGATCCTTTCCGCCTCCTACACCTACTGGATGAGCCCCAAATGGATCTCGACGGCCGGAGCATCGGTCGATCTGGCCGGTGACGGGAACATTGGCCAGCATCTGTCGATCACGCGGATTGGCGAGTCGTTCCTGGTGAGTCTTAGCGGGTCGTTCGACGCCAGCCGGGACAACTTTGGCCTTCAGTTCTCGATCGAGCCACGATTCCTCCCCAGCGGCCGGCTTGGCAACGTTGTAGGAACTCGCATCCCCAATGCAGGACAAATGGGACTGGAGTAGCCCTGGCGGCATGGTAGACTGAAAGAAGTCTCCTTCTCCACATTCTCCCCGTTCCGGCCGATCATGAACGACGAAAGCCACTTTGTCCCGCGTTCCTGGGCCCAGAAGTTCCGCGATGCCTTTCACGGCGTCCGGATCGGCATGTACCGGCAGTCCAGTTTTCGCGTCCATTTCGTCTTCACTGCGGCCGTCCTCGTCTGCGGCACGCTCTTCCAGGTCAGCCTGATCGAGTGGAGTGTACTTCTTCTGTGCATCACGATCGTCCTGGCGGCTGAGATGTTCAACAGCGCCTTGGAGTCGATGGGCAAGGCGATTACCGACGAGCATCATTTCCATCTGGGCAATGCGCTCGACATTGGCAGCGCCGCGGTGCTAATCGCGGCGACGGGGGCCGCGTTGGTCGGCACGCTTCTCTTCGTCAACCGCCTGGGATTGGCCCTCGGCTGGTGGTAAGGCGTGAACCCCGGCTGCCAATCGACATAGGTAAGCCCTCGCGGGCTGTCCCTGTCACACCACCGTGCGTA
>CAZLDQ010000126.1:0-17055 GCA_964558295.1 uncultured Planctomycetaceae bacterium
CCCCTCTTCCACCTCCAGCCCCTAGTCCCTGGCCCCTAGCCCCCACCCCTGATCCCTGTCTTCTGTCCTTTCCCGCCGGAGAACGCTAACTCCTTCCCTCCGTGGTTTTTCCGTAAGCTATGCTTTTCTGGATACCAGAGCCGCCGAGGCTCTGGCGTCGACAAATCGCAGCAACATGCGGAAAACCGTTAATTCTCTCTCTGTCAGTTCTCGTATGAAAACGTCCCTTCCCACTTCACGCACTGACAAGTCCAAGGAAACGAGCTTTGAGGAACTGAAGCAACGGATCCACAGCAAGCTGGTGGACAAGCTCGACCTGTCGCGGGTCGGCGAGTTGGAAGGCGAGGTGCTTCGCCGCGAGATTCGTCTGGTCGTGGAGCATCTCTGCGACACGGAAGACACGCTGCTCAATCGGAGCGAACGCGACCGGCTGATCGATGAGGTGCTTGACGAGACGTTCGGTCTGGGGCCCCTGGAGGTCTTGCTCAAAGACCCGACGATCAGCGATATCATGATCAACGGGCCGAAGAACGTGTATGTGGAACGTCGCGGGCGGATGGAAAAGACGAATGTGACGTTCCGCAACAACGAGCATCTGTTGCAGATCATCGACCGGATCATTTCCAAAGTCGGTCGGCGGGTGGACGAGACCTGCCCGATGGTCGACTCCCGGATGGCCGATGGTTCGCGTTTCAATGCGATCATTCCGCCGCTGGCGTTGGACGGCCCCTGCGTCTCGATTCGCCGTTTCGGTTCCAATCCCTTGAAGTTGGAAGACTTGTTGAACTACAAGGCTTTCACGCCCGAGATGGTGATGCTCCTGGAAGGGGCGATCAAGGCCCGATTGAACATCGTCATCTCCGGCGGTACGGGCTCTGGAAAGACGACGCTTTTGAACACGCTGTCGAGTTTCATCCCGAACGACCAGCGTATCGTGACCGTCGAAGACGCCGCCGAATTGCAACTCCAGCAGGATCACGTGGTGCGTCTGGAGACCCGGCCGGCGAACATCGAAGGCAAGGGGGCGATCACCGCCACTGACTTGGTGCGCAACTGCTTGCGTATGCGTCCGGAACGAATCATCATCGGCGAATGCCGTGGACCGGAAACGCTCGACATGCTCCAGGCGATGAACACCGGCCACGAAGGGTCGATGACCACGCTGCACGCCAACACCCCGCGCGACGCCGTCGCCCGCATGGAAACAATGATCATGATGGCCGGTTTCGAGTTGCCCTTGAAGGCAATGCGCACCCAGATCGCCAGCGCCGTCGACCTGATTGTGCAGGCCAACCGGCTCCAGGGCGGTCCGCGCAAGATTACGCATATCACCGAGGTGGTGGGCATGGAGCAGGACACCGTGGTCATGCAAGACATTTACCGTTATGAGCAAACGGGCGTCGATGAAAACGGCCGGGCCCGAGGGGCGTTTGTGGCCACGGGAATCCGGCCGACGTTCATGCCCCGGCTGGAAGCGTGCGGCATCCGCCTGCCGTCCAGTGCTTTCCGTCAACGCGTGATGCTGGAGGACTAGTCTTTACCCATGAGCCCTCTCCTCTTAATCGGAATCGCCGCTTTTGTGGGCGTGGCTGCGTTGGTTGGCGGAGTCGCCCTGACCTTCCACGAACGTCCGGGCAATCGGCTTGAGGAACGCCTCGACTTATTCACCGGGACGAATACGCCGAGTGCTGCCAAAGAAGGCCTGATGAAGCCGCAGAGCGTCTTGGCTCAGCCGCTTGAGCAGCAGAAGGGACTGGTTGACGCAATCTTCAGCCACTTCGGCGACGTCAACCGGCTGTTCGAACAGGCCGACACGAACCTGACCCTCTCCCGGCTGCTCTTCTTCTGCGCGTTGACCGGTGGCGGGGGGATGCTGGTCGGGATCGTGATGCGTTCCTCGGTCGTCTTCGTGCCGATCCTCGGCATCCTGGGGGCCAGCCTCCCGTTCCTCTGGCTGCTCTGGCGACGTAACAAGCGGTTGAAAGCCTTTGCTGCCCAGTTGCCCGACGCCCTGGAAATGCTCGCGCGTTCGCTCCGTTCCGGGCAAAGCCTGGCGGCCGGCATGAACATGGTGGCCACGGAGATGAACCCGCCGTTGAACAAGGAATTCGGCCGCGTGTTCGAAGAACAGAACCTCGGCGTTCCGCTGGACGAGTCGCTTGATTCGCTCACCGAGCGGGTGCCGAATCTCGACCTGAAATTCTTCGCCACGGCCGTGATCCTTCAGCGGCAAACCGGCGGTGACCTGGCGGAAATCCTCGATAAGATCGGCAGCCTCATCCGCGAGCGGTTCCAGATCTGGGGTCAGATCCAAGCCCTCACCGGCGAAGGCCGGCTGTCGGGGGTCGTGCTGATGGGCCTGCCCGTGTTGTTGTTCCTCGCCGAGTATCGCCTGAATCCCGATTACGTGATGGTGCTATTCACCGATCCTGCCGGCAAGAAAATGCTGGCCGTGGGGGTGCTCATGCAGGTCATCGGGGCCCTGGTGATTCGCAAGATCGTCAACATCAAAGTGTGAGCTAGCCGTGATCCTCGCCCAACTGATCGATTTTCAAAGCCTGGTGCCAATCGCCATCTTCGGCATGTTCGCCGCGCTCTCCTGGTGGGTCTTGGAACTGGTAGCCACCGGCAAGCCGCGCGCCCTGGAACGGCTCGATGAACTGAAAAACCCGGGCGGCCGCCGTTCGCCAAGCGAACTGGCGGCCCTCAAAAAGGCCGATACCGTAACCAAGGTCCTGCAGCGGGCGACCCCCGCGTTGGCCAAACCCTTGGAACCGAAAAGCGAAGTAGAACTGAGCAAGCTCAAGATCAAACTCTCCAATGCCGGATTCCGCAGCGAGTCGGCCAGCAAGATCTTTCTCGGCCTGAAGTTCCTCGGTTTGATGGTCGGATTGCTCTTGGGCTCCGGCACGATCCTGGGCATTGCAGGGGTCAGCCAGAAAACGCTCATGTTCAGCGTGCTCATCGCCTCGCTGTTCTTCTACCTGCCCGACACCGTCGTCTGGTACCTCGGCAAACGCCGCATGGATTGCATCTTCCGCGGCCTGCCCGACGCGCTGGATATGATGGTCGTCTGCGTCGAGGCCGGGTTGGGGCTCGACCAGGCGATGCGGCGCGTGGCCGAAGAGATGCGGCGCACCTATTGGGTAATCTCCGAAGAGTTCGGCGTGGCCAACTTCCAGTTGCAGATGGGCCGCCCCCGCAATGAAGTGCTCCACGAATTGGGCATCCGCACCGGCGTGGCCGACCTGCGGGCCTTGGCCGCCGTGATCATCCAGGCCGACAAATTCGGTTCGAGCATCGCGCAGGCGTTGCGCGTGCAGAGCGATTCGATGCGCGTGCGCCGACGCCAAATCGCCGAAGAAAAGGCGGCCAAAACGGCCGTCAAACTGATCTTCCCCCTCGTGCTGTTCATCTTCCCCGGGATCTTCGTGGTCCTCGTCGGCCCCGCCGCAATTACGATGATGAACCAGCTCTTCCCTCACATGGGTGGACACTAGGCTTCCGGCTCGCCCCAGAGTGGACTGGGTCAAAGTGCGACGTCCCTTCGCCCCCCACGGCCCTTCTCGGTCGTCGGGCACAATTCCATAACGCCCCCCGCCGTCTCCCCCAACCAATTCGGGGGTTGCTTGCCGCACAATTCTTGCGGCCCCTGCCGATTTAGAGAATAATGCCGGCGCTGGAAGCCGTTGTCTTTCGCGCGGATGACTCCGTGCCACCAAAGACTCACGGAAAGCAGGCCTCTGGACGCAAGCTCTCTTCCACTTCGACTCCTGCGGACAATCGGGAGAAATCCCGTGCAGACTGTTCCGATGAGATGGTCCACGCCAAACAAGAAAGGCCCGACCTTCACGTTGGTCGAGTTGCTGGTCGTCACTGCGATGATCAGGATCTTGATCGCGCTGTTGGCGCCGGCGGTTCAAGCCGCACGTGAGGCGGCCCGTATGTCCCTCCCTCGATCAATTCCTGGGGGCCACAGACGACTGGAAACCGGTCAACGTGCCCCACTGACTCGTGAGGTATAAGATGATCTGCGCACCCAAGCGGGCAATTGCCTGGCTCGTGTTCATCGCCCTGGGGGGAACCTTCTCGGGGTGCTGGTCGCGCGGCCCCGAGACGATCCCGGTCCAAGGGATTGTCACACTCGACGGCAAGCCGGTCGAAGGCGCCACAGTCAGCTTCTCGCCCAAAGCGGCCGGACGACCGGCCACGGGAACCACCGATGCCGCCGGCCACTTCAGCCTGACGACCTTTGAGCCGGGCGATGGCGCCGTGCCGGGGGAACATGTCGTCACCGTCTCGAAGATCAAATCCAGCGGTCAGCAGTTCGACATGTCAACCATCCCGGCCGGCAGGGATGTAATGCCCCTGTCAGGCCCCACCTCGACCGGCGGCATCAAGATCCAGTGGGAAGTCCCGCCGAAGTATGCCGATCCCAAGACCTCGGGATTCACAATCGACGTGAAGTCGGGAATGGAGCCGGTCAAGTTAGAATTGAAATCGAAGTAGAAAAAGACTTTCCCATCCAACAGGCCACTTGCGGGGGTATCCGCGACATACCGGACATTCCCGATTCCGGATCAGCAATCTTCCGCTCCCCTTCTGTTGGTGCTAGAATAGCGAAGACAACAGGAAGTTGAGCACCTCTTTGAAGCGGCGGAAGTTGCTATGCGGATTGTGTTGACGCCTCGGGAAAAGGAAGTAGTTCGGCTGGTCAGTCTGGGTTGCACGGTCAAAGAGGCTGCCGCGATCTTGAAACTCTCGCCAAGCACCGTCGACAATCACAAGTGGCGGGCAATGGCCAAGCTGGGCACGGACAAAATTGCCCTGCTCACCCGTTTGGCCATCAAGATGCGGATCACCTCGATCAACGATCAGTTGACCGCCGCCGAACAACGCCGCAGCGGCCGCAAAAAAGACGGATGGAACCCTTAATAGGGGGTTTGACGAACAAAACCAGCAACAGCCGTCCCACTCACCGGCCCGCAAGCGTCAGAGGCCGCGCGGGCACGGTGGTCTGCCGGACGGCGTCGTCCGCTCCGCCCGTGAAGCTTAAGGCCCGCCATTCGGCCAGCGCCCGTTCGTCGCTGCCGCGCTGCACCAGTTCCACGGTCACCTCGCGTCCCGCGTATTCGGCCAACGACACGACCAACGGCTTCGGCGCGTTCTTGTCCCACCGTATCGGAACCTCGACCTGCTTGACCGACTCCCCGTCGACCAGGACTTCCAGCTTGATGGTCGACGTATCGCGCGGCCGGCTCACGGCGATTACCAACTGATTGCGGTCGGCCGTAACCTTCAGCCGGCGGCTCAGCGTCAGCGGTACGTTGTTCGAGGCCGCCAAGAGGCGAAACACCCGGTTGCGGTGATCGGTGTCATCCCAACGATTCACCAAGTGCACTTCCGGCCGATTCTCGCTGGTAACCTTCCAGTTCTGCCAGGCGGGAATCTGCCGCGACGCCCGGCGTCGAAGCTCCGCTTTCAGTTGTTCCGCATCGAGGGTCACCAGCGGTTCAAGCCAGTTGAAGTGGTCGCGGATGTCAAAGGGGTCTGCCCCCGAAGGACGCTGATCGTGCGCCGGATCCACCGCCAGGACCAGCCGGCGTGTCTCCCCCTCAGATGCTTCCCCCAAATCAAGCCGCTCCGTGTCAAACCCATCGGCCGAACCGAGGATCAAAGGACTGGCAAAAAGCGACCGGACTCTCGAACCCTCCAGCAATACCGATGCCTGGACACAGCCCCCGTCGCCCGCCAGGCGATCGAGGCCGAACTGCGTGCGAAATGTCCGGGCACAGGCCGGTAAAGGAAACTCCAACTCGGCCAGCGCATGAACGCCAAACCCCCACACATATGGCTGGGCCCCCGTCTCCATCAAACCGCCTTCGCAGTTGCGATCCGTCTGCCAGGGCCACATGCCTCCCAGGTCGGACTGCTGCCGGACCCGCACCGGCACGATCCGCGACAAGGGGACTTCCTCGGCCCGATAGAAACATCGCAGGCGGATCGTCACGTGTTGCAGCCGAAACATATCCAGGCTCCAGGCCGGCTGGAAGAAATGATACCAACCGGTCGGCTCGCCACTGCGCGACCGGGCTTGGAACCGCTCCTCGGAACCGGTCAGACGCAGTCCTCCGGTCGTTTCGAGCTGGATCAGCCGTCCCGTGCCGTCGGGCGAAAGCACGGCAAGCTGCTCGAAGTAGGCCTCCCAATCGTCCTGGGCCGGGAGGTGAAGTTCGGCCACATCGACCAGCGGCACCTCGCGGATTCCGTCGTCACAGAGGAGCTTGACCGAGCGTTCGCCAAACCGCACCGCACGGTAACTCACCTCACGGCCATCCGGGTAAAACAGCGTGCACGGCTTGTAGGCCGGAGCCGTCGGCACCCAGACAATCCGCCGCACCCACTGGGTCATCACACGCACCGCCGGCGGCATGGGATCATCGGGCCAATCCACCGGCACATGCGGGGTCACCAGCACATGCGGCGGCAGCCGATGCTCGGGCGACTGCTCGCCCGTGGAAAAGCCGATCACACGCCCCGGCAAGCAGTCGCCGCCGACCAATTCGACCCGAGAGCTGGGCGTCTCGGCCGGCGCAAGCGTCTCATCCAACAGCCAGCGGATCGGCGTCTGCGGATCGAACAGGGCCCGGCCGGCCAACGTGGGCGAGGAATTGGTTTCGTTCCAAGGAGCGACCGTGTCGCCCGACAACGTCGTGCCGTCCACCCAACGACCCCGATACCGCTGCGGTTGAACGACCTCATCCTGGACCATGGCCGGATAACGCGACAAGTCCTTGTCCTTCGGCAGACGACGAGCCATTTCACCGTAGATTGCCTGCAGATACTGCCGCGTGCTGCGAGGAATCGCCGCCAGCGTCTTGGGATGACGCAGTCGGATCTCTTCGCCGAACAGGTTCATCACCAGGGTATTGACCGGATCGATAATCGTCACGCCGACCTTGCGGTGATCGGCATTCTTGTCCTCCAGATTGGCACGCATCACTGATGTCGGTTCGGCACTGTGCACGGCCCCCAGATAATGGCCCAACTCATGGACCAGCAGTTCCAAGTGATCCCCCTTGGTGAGCTTTGGCTGCACATCGGGCAGCAACAGATGCGTGGCAAGCGGCCGACGAGGCAGTTGTCGAAGTGGCGCACCGTCGGCAATCCGGTACTGGCTGGTAAAACCGATCGCCACGCACCCTGGCTCCGGATTGACCTGCTGGCAGAACTCGTCTTCAAGCTTGGCAAAATCCTTTTGGTCGTTATTGGATTTCCAGGTACCCGTGGCCACGACTTCGAACCGCACATTGCAGTACAGCTCGATGAATCGCGACGCCGTGGCCAACTCCGCCCGAAGCTCAGCTTCCCATTTCTCCTGAACGGCCGGCTGCTCGTCGTCAACGAGAAGCTTCACCGGCACCACGGCCGCCGGCGGCGGACCACCTTCGCCAGCGCGATGCAGCCAAGGACTCCCAGGCGAACCGGGAAATTCCAACCGCTTGAGTTCCAGCCCTTCCGGTTGGACGACAAACTCGTGGACCGTATTGGGCTCGACCGGCCGCGTGACCCGTCCTTTCTTTGAGTCGAAAGTGACCTGCACGGTATCGGACACTTGAACGGCGATCAACTTGCCCACGGCCAGCGAATACGATTTTGCCTCGCCCCAGACCGGCGCCACCGCGCACGCCACGGGCGTTTCGGTCCGATTGGCAACGACCACCACCGCCGCCTTGCTGGGCGAATCGGCCAGCAGTCCGAGGACAATCCACAACCCCAGCCAAGCCAATCGGGCATGGAGAAAGCGAGCAACTCGTTGCATGGGCATCTCGGTCTGTTCCGGCGTTCCGCGATTCCCCCCAGCCTCCGTTGGCGTCCCGCCTCGGACGCCAACCTCTATTGTGAGAAGCCGCCCCCCAATTGGTCAACCGGTTGTCCGCAAGCTGCGACGGCGAACGCCCCCCACCGATCGAAGGGGTTCAGGGTTCAGGGGGCAACAGTCAGCAGAGAACGGTCAGGGCTCTGAGGGGACGTTCGTGTGGACATTCCGAACCCTGAACCCTTCGGTTGCGGCCATGCCGCGAGAAGTTCGGAAAGACCGAGAAATGTCACTGGGAAACGGCCAAGCCGGCAATGTCCGTGGCCACAGGAAGCGGATCCCGACCCCAGACTTCGACCTCGGCCAGGGCACACCAGCCGAGCGGCACGTCTTGGACCAGGTCGGTCAGACGGAGCGAGGTCGTGCGCGTCGGCGGAAAACGGAACACTTGGCGGTCGCCGGTCTTCTGGAGCGACACCTCGCAACGTTGACCATCGGTAAACACGAGCGCGGCCTTGTGCCAGTGCTTGTCGTGGGGAAAATCGGCCCGCAGGCTGATCACCACCTTGTCGATCTCCACTTCCCGGCCAAAATCGACCTGCCACCACACGTCGCTCCGCTGCTCCGGTCCCCACGACTGATAGGGCCAAGCCCCATGGCCGCGGTTCTCACGGAAGCCGTCAATCGCGTTGCGTGCGGCGAAGACCGCCTCGCCACGACACTCGCTGTTGCTTGTGGCATGGGGAAAGCCGAGCGATTGGCCTTGCAGGTCGTACGGGTTGCAGGCCAGATTCCGGTAGTTGTCCAACTCCCGCAAGGTGACGGGGCGGACCGTCATCCGCGGATGCTCGTCACCAAAGGCTTCCGGCATGTAGGGCGTTGCGCGACGATCGGCCCCCGGCGTGGGCACGGCGTATTCCAGTTTCCCCTCGGGGGCAAACACCACCGTCTCCCCCAGGCGCCGGTCAAACGCCACGGCCAGATGCCGGGCCCCCTCGACCCGAATCCGGTCGCCCGGCTGGAAACGACGCGCAAGCTCCAAGCCAATCGGGCTACCCGGCGAAGCCCGGTCTCGTTTCTGGGCAACCACCTTGCCGGCGGCGTCGAGGATCGCCAGGGTGAGCGTCACCGCCGAGCTTGAATCCTGCTCGTACGAAGCCAGCGTGACCCGTGCCTCCCCCCGGGCCTGGATCAGGTCGGCCACATTGCGGGCTTCCATCGCCTCCATGCGTTGGCGCTTGGCGAGGAAGTGGTCATACTTGGCCTTCTCTTCGTCGGTCCAGGCATTAGCCTCGTAATAGTCGCCACAGTAGGGCACCAAGAGGTCGATCCAGCAGGCGATCTTGTCAAGTTCTTCCTGCGAGAGCTTCACCCCCTCATGTCCTTTGCGGAGCAGGTCGATCAACCGGCTCTTGGCCGCGCCGGCGCTATAGGGAGGCAGCATCGGCGGTGCCGACTGGGCACTGATCCAGTTGACCAGCGACTGGGTCGGATCGGCCTCGTAATACGGCGTCATTTGTAAATCGTGGAGCGTCGCCTTGGTCAGCATCAGGTAGGCATCGCTCCACCGGCGCTTGGCCCGAACGTCCAACGTCGTTTCCGCCAACAGGCTGAACGCTTTGGGACGAATCGGTTGGCCATCGGCGACGATTGGAGGGCTCGCCGGAGCCGGCTTGTCGGCGCCGAGCACGCTGCGGTCGTTGTGACAGGTGGTGCAATGGCGATCCAAGATCGGTTGGATTTCACGGGAGAAGCTGAACCCACGCCGCGGCCCATAAAAGGGCTCCAGTTCCCGGGCCCCATGACGCATGGCCTGGGAATCGGCCGAGTAGCTCACCGGCGACTCGTTCTTGTTCTCGTGGCAACCCACACACGAGGCGCACTCGCCCGGCTGAAGGGTTGACCAGGAACGCATCGTCTGCACTACATGCCCGTTGGCGTCCAGGGCCTGGAAGTAGACCGGCGTGCGCGCGGGCACCTGGAACATGGCCGAACCGTCCTCGTAGACCGGCGTCGTCCCCAGCACGGTCTTCGGGTCCCAACTACCGTTTCCCACGGCGGGCGGCGTGCTGATCAGTGCCCCGCCGGCTTCCCCATGATTCTGGTTGGATCCCACTCCCGCCGCGCGATAATCGATCGTCACAACGCGCAGGGCCTTGACGGTGCCCCGCGGAATGCCTTGCAGGCCGGGGCCGCGATAGACGTCTTGGACATAGTACGTGCCGGTCTTCTTCCGATAGTCGACCACGCTGGGCCGCACAATGGCCGGCGTGCGAGCCACCAGCGGCACGGCTTGGTTGCAGGGAAGCTCCGGATCAGAGACCAGCAGTTCCCGGCGACCGTCGAGATCCATGTAGAAGATCCCAAACCGGCCGTCAAACCGATCATGGGGATTCTTGCGTCCGACGGGCAAGAAGGTCACGATAAACTCCCGCTCGTTGAGCGCATAAGGATACATCCACTGCTCGCCGTCCTGGCCATAGGCGTCGATCTTCACCGCAGGCGTCTCCCGCACCGGCGCGATCAACTGGACCCCCTGGTTCTCCTGACGCCCCCGCGTCGGATCAATCACCACCAACTTGCCGGCCTGCGAGGAGTGATGACCCGAAGCAATCGCCACGACCTTCGACGTCCCGGGAATTCCCCGCGCGTGCAGAATGCTCGTGGGGAAGAACGAGTTGTTGCCGTAGAACTCGGTTTGGTTCGTACCGTCCGAGTTCATCTGGTAAAGCGGCTGCGGATAGATCTGGCCGCGATCGTTGTATTCCCAACGGGTATAGACAATCCGGCCGTCGTCGAGCAATTGCGGATAGTTCGTGTGCACTTGGTCGAAGGACAAGCGGCGCAGGTAACGGCCGTCCTGGTCGCAGGTGTAGAGGTTGCTCACCTCGGTCCACCAACAGTCCACCGTCTGCACACAGCGGGTGGAGTTGAACACGATGTCGGCGTTGGGCAGGTAAATCCCCTCGTAGTCGGCAAAGCCCAACCCAGCCGTCAGTTGCCGCACCTGGCCCGAGGCCACGTCCAGTTCATAGAGATGGTAGTCGTCCAACCGGTCCGACTTCTTCCAGGCAAACAATACCCGGCGTCCGTCGTACGACACGTCAGGGTCGCGGATCACCCCCTCCCGGTCTTCCAGGAGCGTTTTCACCGTTCCATAGAGCCCGTCCATCTCCAGCAGGCAGAGCGACGCCCCGGGCCGATACTGACGTTCCGCTTGGGCGTCAGACTGGCCTTCCGTGTAGGCGTAGTGGGAACCAGCCAGATTGTAGTGCTTGGTGAAGACGAGTTTGGGGGCCACGCGAAGCAGCGTGGCCAACCGCTGGGCTCGGCGCTGTTCGCAAGCCTCGACATAGAGGTCCAACCAGCGACGATCACTGCGCGGCGGGTTCTCCTGAACCAAGGCCGTCAGCCTCCGCACCAGTTCCGCCTGATCCCCCAGTTCCTTGGCCACACTGGTTAAGAGCCCCTTTTCCAACTCGCAAGAGACGTTGCGCGCGAACCACTCGTTGCGTTTCTGGCCCACGTCCTGGAGCATCCAGTCGCACGCGACGGGATAGTCCCGTTCCAGTTGTTCCCAGATGGCTTGAAGAACCTCCTCACGATCCGTTCCGTCGACGCTCAGGAGCTTGGCCCGCGTGGCCAGCATCGTGGCCTGCCAGGTGTCGCCCTGAACGTAGAGCACGTCGTTCATCTCGGCCCGCGTAGCCGGGGCCCCCAGCCATCCCAGGACGATCGGGAGATAAAGGAGCGTGCGGCCAAGGCGTCGGAGCGCGGTTGTCATACGGAAGCTCCTTACAGCGTGACTTCTGCGTGCATCGTGCACAGTGAGTTGTTCAGACGCTTGTCAGGGTAACGGGCCGACCTGCCCGCCGTTTGCTTGTGGTCGTAAGCTGCGTCGGGAGGGACACTGAGATGAACACAGTATCAAGATGCCCCACCGAATCGGAAAAAACAATGGCCCTTCGTATCTAATTCTTGCGATTCTGTATACTCTGCCGGCGGTAGGCCGACGGCGTGGTCCCCACCAGCCGCGTGAAGGCCCGACTGAAATGCTCGCCGCCGCTAAAACCGCTCTGGCTGGCGATGCGGTGCAGCTTGGCGTCGGTCTCGACCAGGAGGCGTTTGGCCCGTTCGACCCGTTTGCGAGCCAACTCGTCGCCGATCGACCGGCCCACATGCTTTTCGAACGCCCGATAGAGCCCGCAACGGCTCATCCGGCTGGCCTCGATCACGTCGTCCACGCTGATCGGCTCCAAAAAGTGCTCCCAGATGAAGCCCAGGGCCCGGGCAACGGCCTTGTGTTCAATCGCCAGGATGTCGCTGCTCTTGCGAATCACAATCCCCTTGGGGGCGACCACGATCGGCTCCGCGGGCGGCCGGCCCCCCTCCATCAACTTGCCCAGCAAGAACGCCCCCTCGTAGGCCAGCGCCTCGCGATTGCTATCGACACTCGATAGGGGGACCGGTGCGAACTCACAGGCATATTCGTCATTATCCACACCGATCACCGCAATCTGCTCAGGGACGGCGATTCCCACCGCCTCACACGCACTAATCAACAGCGAAGCCCGATTGTCGCTCTGAGCCAGAATCCCCATCGGCAACGGCAACCGCTTGAGCTGACGTTTGAGCCAGTCGAACCATTTGCGACTAGGCTGCTGTTGGCTGGCCGCGTGCCAGTCGAGCGGAAAGTACTTGCGTCCGGCGCTTTCGACCGTCTGGCGAAACCCTTTCTCACGTCCCTGGACATCGTGGATATCCGAGAACTTGTAAAACCCCAGATTCTCAAAGCCTCGATCCATCAGGTGCTCGGCAGCCAACTGGCCAATCCGCATATTGTCCAAAAGCACCCGGGGAATCGACAGAGTCTCCACGTCGGCGGTCAAGGAGACGACGGGCACGGGAGAGCGTTGCGTATACTGGATGATGTCGTTGCGGTGCGAGAGCAGAAGCGTGATGATCCCGTCCCCCTGCCAATGGTCGGGGAGAAGACCATAATGGGCCATCGACGTATCGAGAATCCAGCCCGCCTCCCGCGCATAACGCACGATTCCTCGGTGCAACTGATGGTCATAATACCCCAGCGCCATAAGCACCCGCCGACGGCCGGGCGAGGCAATGCGACGATCGGGGCGCCAAGTCCTGCGTCGATCCATGGTGCGATCTTTACTCCGGCCCATCCACTCCGGGTGTACACAAAACGACAAGAGTTGCATACAAACCGGCATGGATTATTCTAGTTAGCCGTGTTACAAGAGACAAGTAAGTTGGGACGGCCCACCAGGGCCCGTCCAACACCGGCCCTATTTCCCGCCGAAAAGCGAGCGTAACCCCATGTCCCTCTTTACACTCCGTCCCATGGCCCTCTCAATCGCGCTGGCCGTTGTGCTCGCCGCTCCGGCCGCGGCCCAGTCGAAGCTCTTGGTTTGCCTGCCCGACGACTGCCCAACGCCCGACGGGATGGCCGTCGACGCCGAGGGCAATCTGGTCGTGGCATGCCCCAACTATGCCGATCCGAGCAAGCCGGCCTGTCTGGTGAAGGTCGACCGCCAGGGCCAAGTCCGACATTGGGTCACCGTGCCGCCGTTGGCGGAGACTGGTCGAGCTTGCCCCATGGGCATTGCGTTCGGCCCCGAAGGGGAGCTTTATGTCTGCGATAACCAGAACTGGCCGACCGGGAACGGCCCCGCCGGCGAACTGAACCAGGGCCGGCTTCTACGCTTGGTGATTCGCGGCAATCGGATCGAAAAAATCACCGTCGTCGCCCAAGGAATCAGTCATCCCAATGGCGTACGGGTTCACCAGGGACACGTCTACATCACCGTCAGCATGCTCCCGAAGGTCAAACGCGACGATCGGTTGCTGGTCAGTGCGGTCTACCGGTTCCGACTCCACGATGAGGGGATCACGCTCACCAACACCTTGGCCGACCCAAACCTTCTGGCAACCTTCGTCACCCAAAACCGCGATTGCCAGTACGGCGCCGATGGGTTGGCCTTCGACCGTCACGGGAACCTGTTTGTCGGCAACTTCGGCGACGGCGCCTTGCACAAGCTCACCTTCGACCCCCAGGGCAACGTCACGAGCAACCGCGTGTTTGCCAAAACCGACTTCAACACACCGATGAGCGCCAAGGATTTTGGAACCAAAATGGTTCAGGCCAAGATGCGTACAACCGACGGAATCTGTATCGACGCCCAAGACAACATCTACGTGGCCGACTTCTCGAACAACGCCATCTGCAAAGTCGATCCCCAAGGCACGATCACCGTGCTGGCCCAAAGCCCCGACGGCAACGGCGCCGACGGCGGGCTCGACCAGCCCGGCGAACCGATCATCTGGAACGGCAAGCTGGTTGTCAGTTGTTTCGACATTGTCACCGGCCCCGACAAAGTGAACACCCGCCACGACCGCCCCTTCACGCTTGCCTACCTGGAGTTGGCACCGTGAAAAACTATCTGCTTGCCCACGACCTGGGAACCTCCGGCAACAAGGCAACGCTGTTTACCTTGGACGGCCGGCTCCTGGCTAGCCACACCTGCACCTACCCGACGCAGTATTTCAACGGCAACTGGGCCGAGCAGAATCCCGACGACTGGTGGCGGGCAATCTGCACCTCAACCCGCCGACTTCTCGCCAGGATCGATCCGGCCGACATCGCTTGCGTGGCCCTGAGCGGCCAGATGATGGGCTGCACGCCGATCGACCGGCAGGGGAACGCCCTGCGCCCAAGCATCCTTTACTGCGATCAGCGCGCCGAAGCCCAGGCCCAGCGGCTTCTGGAGCAAATCGATCCCGCCGACTTCTACCGGATCGTCGGCCATCGCGTCAGTGCCAGCTATTCCCTGGAAAAACTGATGTGGATCAAAGACAACGAACCGGACGTCTTTGGCCAAACGTTCAAGAGCCTCTGCGCCAAAGACTACATCAACCTTCGACTGACCGGCCACTGGGCGACCGACTACAGCGACGCCTCGGGCACAAACGCCTTCGACCTGAATACGTTCCACTGGTCCGAGCGGGTTCTCGATCTGGCCGGCATCGATCCAGCCCTGTTTCCCGAGGCCCGGCCGTCAACCGACATTCTTGGCACAGTGACCGCCGAAGCGGCCAAGGCCACAGGCCTGAAGGCCGGCACGCCGGTGGCCGTCGGCGGCGGCGACGGGAGCGCGGCCGGCGTGGGCGTCGGCTCGATCCGCCCGGGAATCGCTTACAACTATCTCGGCTCGTCGAGTTGGATCGCCCTGACCGTCGAGCGCCCGATCGTCGATCCCCAGATGCGCACCATGAACTGGGCCCACTGCGTGCCCGGCTATTTGCATCCATCCGGCACCATGCAAGCGGCCGGGGCCAGCTACCATTGGCTCAAAGAAACGATCTGCACCGCCGAAACCCAGGAAGCCGACCGCGAGGGGGTTGACGTCTACGAGATCATCAACCGCCAAATCGAGCGGTCGGCGCCCGGGGCCAACGGCGTGATCTTCTTGCCCTACATGCTCGGCGAACGCACGCCACGCTGGAATCCCAAGGCCAAGGGGGCGTTCATCGGCCTGAGCCTGGCCACACGCCGCGAGGACATGCTGCGCGCGGTGATGGAAGGGATCACGATGAATCTGGGAATTATTGTCGATATCTTCCGCCAGCACGTGCCGATCGACACGATCACCGTCATCGGTGGCGGAGCCAAAGGAGCCGTCTGGCGTCAGATGATGGCCGACATCTACGATTGCCGGATCGAAAAGCTCAATGTCCTGGAAGAAGCCACTTCGATGGGCGCGGCCGTAATTGGCGGCGTGGCCTGCGGCGCGTTCAAGGATTTCGACGTGATCGGTCAGTTCATCCACGTCGACGACGTCGTAGTCCCCAATCCGGCCCACCAGGCGGTCTATCGCCGGATGATGCCCATTTTCGAAAAGTGTTATCAGTCGCTGGTCGACGTGTACGAGGATTTGTCGTCCTAACCTATTTCGCCGGCGAGTGTGCTCGCCACGTTTGCCTCAATGTTGTTTCCAACTCGCGTGATGTAAAAGAAACGCGGCGGGCAAGCCCACCGGTGAAATACAAAACTTACGGAACCCCAAATGATGCGAGCTGTCGCGGTTGTTGCTCCCGGCCAGGTGAAACTCGTTGAACTGGCCAAGCCTACGCCTGGTCCGTACCAGGCCCTGGTACGCACCGACGTGGCGGCCCTCTGCAACGCCACGGATGGGAAGCTGGTTGCCGGGCATTTCCCGGGCGTCGACCAGTACCCGCTCATCCTTGGCCACGAGAGCACCGGGATCGTCGAACGGGTGGGCGAAAAGGTTCGCAACTTCAAGGTCGGCGATCGAGTGATCGGCGGCTTGCTCTTCGAGTTCTCCGACCCGAAGTACGCCAGCGGCTGGGGCGGCTTCTGCGACTACACACTGGCCAACGACCACGACGCCATGCGCGCCGACGGCCTGGCCGATCCAGCCCATGGATGGCTGGAATGTTATGAAATTCAGCGGGCCGTAGACGCCGACATCCCGGCCGACGAAGCCGTGCTGATGTGTACTTGGCGCGAGGTGCTCGGCGGATTCGGCGATTTCCACCTTCAGCCGGACGACGCGATCCTCGTGTTCGGCGCAGGACCGGTCGGCTTAAGTTTCGTCAAGTTCGCCCGACTGCTCGGGCTCGGTTGGGTCGGCGTGGTCGATCCGCTGGAAAGCAAACGCCAACGGGCCTTGGCCTTGGGGGCCGACCTCGCCCTGGCCCCCGACGATCCGGCCTTGGCCAAGCTCGCCCAAAAACGAGGCCAACCCTTGGACGCCGTGATCGATGCAGTGGGCAACGTCGCCTGTGTGAACGCCGGACTGCCGCTGATCAAACTGGGCGGCTCCGTCTGCATCTACGGCGTGATCTCCGCCCCGCAACTGACGATCGACAAAGCGGCGGCCCCCTACAATTTCAACCTGTTCGTCCACCAGTGGCCCACGCGCCGGCGCGAACGCGAGGCCCAACGGCCCCTCTCCGAGTGGATCCGTCAAAAAAAGCTCCGGGCAGCCGAGTTTGTCACTCACGAATTCCCTATAGAACGCATCCAAGACGCCCTGGCCACGGTCCAAACCGGCCAAGTCGTCAAGTGTCTGCTGCGGTTTTAAGAGAAAAGGAGAACGTAACGTGACATGAAGACCACGCAAAGGCTCAGGATTTGGGACTAGGGACTAGGGATGAGCAGTCCAGGCTTCAAGGAGACGTTCGCGTAAAGATCC